>JAQGHJ010000904.1 GCA_028288905.1 Phycisphaerales bacterium
GCCCGGGGGATCGAGGACCCGGTCCCCGAGCAGCTCCGCGGGACGGACCTGAGCGTCGACCTCGCCCCGCTGATCGTCCCGAGCCGGTGGCCGCAGCCGGTCGCCCCGGCGACGTTCGGCGAGCTGGCGCCGTCCGGCGAGGTGCCCGGCGTGGGGAGCCCCGCCGGGGGAGGGCCGCCGCCGGTCCGCATGCTCGTCCGGTGGCGGATGCCCCGCGAGCCGGTGCGGGAGGAGGAGGTCGACGCCCCGGCCGACGTGACGGGCCCGCGGCGGCACGCCGGGGCGGTGTGGTCGGAGGTGACGCCGATCCGGCCCGGGCTTTCGCCGGCCGCTGGGCGGGGCGAGTAGCCGGGGAGGCGTGGCGACGCGCCCCGCCGAGCTGAACCTTGCCGTCGCCGCGGTGCTATCATCCGGGACCCCCGGGCGAACGGGCCGCCGCCGTCGCGGCCGAGCGGGGTGAAGCCGGGCCTGGGTCCGGGAACGACGAAACCACGAAGGAGCGACAGCATGCCGACGCGAACCGCCGACGCCGTGTGGAACGGGACGTTGACCGAGGGCAAGGGGACGCTCAAGAGCCAGAGCGGGGCGATCAACGGGGCGTACGACTGGCGGGGCCGGACCGGGGAGGGGGCCGGCACGAACCCGGAGGAGCTGATCGCCGCGGCCCACGCCGGGTGCTTCTCGATGGCGCTGAGCCACATCCTGACCGGGGCCGGCAAGCCCCCGACGGCGATCCGCACGACGGCCAAGGTGCAGTTCGACAAGCAGGGGGACGGGTTCGCGATCACCGGCATCGCGCTGACGACCGAGGCCGAGGTCCCGGGGCTGGACGACGCTGGGTTCCAGCAGCACGCCGCGGCGGCCAAGGCCGGTTGCCCGGTGTCCAAGGCGCTGTCGGCCGTGCCGATCACGCTGGCGGCGACGTTGAAGAAGTAGCGGCAAAGGGAGATGTAGGCCGCGGAGGCCGAGGGCAGTTGGAGACAAACGAAGGTGGGGCCGGCGGGTGTTTCCGCCGGCCCCACCTTCGTTTCGCCGTCCGCCGCGGCGCGTACGTCGGCGGGGTCAGAGCGTGACGGTGACGACGTTCGACGCGGCCGACTGGCCGACCGCGTTGAGCGCGATCACCCGGAAGTACCGCTTGCCTGCCGCGAGCGTCCCGGTCGTGTACGTGACCAGGGTGCCGGCGGCGGCCGACGGGCGGGTCGACAGGGTCGTCCAGGTCGACCCGTTCGTGGACGTCTGGACGTAGAACCCCGTCTCGTTCGCGGCGTTGTCCCGCCAAGTCAGCTTTACCTGCCGGTTGGCCAGCTTGGCGGCCACCAGCGCCGTCGGGGCGGCCGGGACGGTCAGAACGGTGACCGCCGCGGTCGCGGAGAACCCGCCGGCAGTCGCCCGGACCACGCTGGTGCCGGCCGCGGTCGGGGCGGTGAACAGCCCGGTCGCCGACACCCGCCCGCCGCCCGACGCCATCGCCCACGCGAACGCCGGCTGGGTGGCCATCGGGACGCCGAACTGGTCGACCGCCTTGGCCGCCAGTTGAACGGTCCCGCCGGTCCGGACGGTTGCCGTCGCCGGCGTCAGCTGCACGCCCTTGGTCGTCCGGACCACGTTGACGGTGGCCGTCGTGCTGCCGACCGTCGCTCCGGCCGGGTCCGTGATCGTCACCCGGAACGCGTACGCCCCGGGCTTGGCGAACGTGGCGGTCGTGGCCCGGGCGGCGGCCGTACCGTTGACCGCGAACGTGACGGCGGCCGGGCCGCTGGCCAGCACCCATCGGTACGTCAGCAGGGCCGCCTGGCCGGCGTCGACATCGGCCCCGAGTGCCGACAGCCCGACCGTCGTGCCGGTCACGGTCGCCGCCGCCGCCCGGGCGGCCTGGGCGACGGTCGGGGCGTCGTTCACCGGGGTGACGGTGATGTACGCGGTCCCGGACCCGACCCCGCCCTTGTTGTCGGACAGGGTGAACGCGAACGTGTCGACGCCGGTGAAGTTGGCCGGCGGGCGGTACGTGATCGTCCGGTCCGCGTTGAGGACGAGCGTGGCCCCGCTGGCCGGGCGGCCGACGGCGACCAGGATCAGCGGGTCGCGGTCGGCGTCGATCACCCCGCCGACGATGTCGACGTTGAACAGCCCGGTGTCTTCGGCGATCTCGGCCAGCACGTCGCCCGGGACCGGGGCGTCGTTCACCGGGGTGACGGTGATCGTCACCCGGCCGAGCGCGGTCGCCCCGTCCGGGTCGGCGACCTCGTAGGTGAATCCGTCCGGGCCGTTGTAGTCGGGGGCCGGGCGGTACTCGATCCGCCCGTCCGCCCGGACCGTCGCCGTCCCGTGGGCCGGGGCGGTCGGGATCGCCGTGACCGTCAGCGGCTGGCCGTCCGCGTCGGCGTCGTTCGTGAGCACGGCCACGCCGGCCACCACGTCCTCCGGGGTCGTGAACGCGTCCGGGCCCGCGACCGGGGCGGTGTTCCGCGGGTTCACCGTCACCGTGGCGTCTGCGGTCGCGACCCCGCCGCGGCCGTCGGACACCGTGTAGGTGAACGCGTCCGGCCCGCTGTACCCCGGGGCCGGGGTGTACGTCAGCCCGCCGAAGGCGAGGGCGACCGTCCCGTGGGCCGGGGCGGACGCGGCCGTCACCGACAGCGGGTCGCCGTCCGGGTCGGACGCGGGCAGCGCGGCCGGGGCGACCGTCAGCGGGGCGTTCTGCCACGTCGTGCCGAACAGCGGTAGGGCGACCGGGGCGTCGTTCACCGGGGTGACCGTGACCCCGATGAACCCGGCCTCGACGCCGCCGGCGGTGTCGGACACCCGGTAGTTGAACCCGTCGAGCCCGTTGAAGTTCGGGGCCGGGCGGTACGTGATCGTGTTGTCCGGGTTGATCGTCGCGGTCCCGTGAAGTGGGTCGGACAGGAACGACACGATCGTCAGCGGCTGGCCGTCCGGGTCCGAGTCGTTGGCCAGCGCGTCGATCACGACCTGCGTGTCCTCGGCGGTGACGGCGGCGTCCGCCAGGACGACCGGCAGCCGGTTCCGCGGGTTCACGTACACCGACACCAGGCCGACCGCGACCCCGCCGTTCCCGTCGGACACCGCGTACCGGAACTCGTCCGACCCGACGTAGTCCCGGGCCGGGGTGTACGTCACCCCGCCGCCCGGGGCGAGGGCGGCCGTCCCGTGCGCCGGGGCGACTGCGATGCCGGTCAGCACCAGCGGGTCCCCGTCGGCGTCGGACACCGGCAGTTGGGCGAACGCGAGCGGGAACGGGGTGTTCTGGAACGCGCCGATGCCCATGTTCCGGGCGACCGGGGCGTCGTTCACCGGGGTGACCGTTATCGTGACGGCCGCCGTCGCCGTCCCGCCCTTCCCGTCGGACACGACGTACGTGAACCCGTCCGGGCCGTTGTAGTCGGCCGCCGGGCGGTACGTGACCGTCCGATCCTGGTTGACCGTCGCACTGCCGTGGAGCGGGCCGGACGTGGCCGCGACCGTCACGGTCAGCGGGTCGCCGTCCGGGTCGACGTCGTTCGCCAGCACGGCGACGGTCACGGTTTGGTCCTCCGGCACCGCGGCCGCGTCGGCGGCCGCGACCGGCGGACGGTTCGGGGCCCGGACGGTCACGGCCACGGCGGCCGTCGCCGTCCCGCCCCGGCCGTCGGAGACCGTGTAGGCGAACGCGTCCGCCCCGGCGTAGCCCGCCGCCGGGACGTAGGTGATCGTCCCGTTCGGGTTGGCCGCGGCCGTCCCGTGGGCCGGGGCCGAGACGGCGGTGACCGTCAGCGGGTCCCCGTCCGGGTCGGCGTCGTTCGCCAGGACCGCGACGGTGGCCGGCACCTCCGGGTCGGTCGACACCGCGTCGTTCGCGGCCGTCGGCGGGCGGTTCGCGCCCTCGACCGACACCCCCTCCAGCACCGCGGTGTTCAGCCGGTCGGCGCTGCGGCTCGCGACCGACAAGCCGACCAGAACAGTGGCCGGCATCGTCACCGTCGTCGGCTCCCCGACCTGCACCCACGCGGCCCCGTCGGCCGACGCGTACCCGGTAAACACGTTCCCCGTCCGGACGAGCTTGACCCAATAGGGAAGGGTCGCCTTGGCCCCGCCGACTAGGTCGACCTGGGTGCCGGTGGAGTTGGTCCCGACCCCGGGGCGGACGAGGAACCCGGCCGAGGCGTTGGCGAACAGCGACATCGAGGCGAACCGGGTGTTGGCGACGGTCGATTCCCGGAACATGACGCCGACCTCGGCCCACGCGTTCGTGTCCTCCAGGGCCGTCACCCGGGCGACGATCTCCCCGTCGCCGGTGACCGACTTGTAGCTGAACCGGAACTGGTCGCTCGTCCCGCCCACGCCGGCGGTCCCGGCGGCCACCACCGTATACGCCCCGGCTGCGGCCCCGGCCACCGTTGCCCCGCCGCCGCCCGTGGCGAACCCGCCGCCGACGTCGACCCCGGTCAGCGGCGGGGTCGGCTGGGCCGGGACGGCGGTGGACGAGAAGACCGTCGCGCCGGCCGCCCCGAGGTTGCCGGCCGCGTCGACCCCAGTCACGCGGTAGTAGTACTCGCCGCCGGTGGCGAGCCCGGCGTCCGCGTACGCCTTCGTCCCGGCGGCGAGGGTCGCCAGGGTGGCCCAGGCGGACCCGTCGAGCGACCGCTCGACCCGGTACCCCGACTCGGATGCCAGGTCCGACCACGCGAGGGACAGCGAGGTGGTCGTCCGGGCCGCGAACGCCAGCCCGGCGACGGCCGGCAGTTGGGTCGTGACCGCGACGGTCGCGGCCGGGCCGTCCCCGCCCGCGCTCGTCGGGACGACGCGGTACGTGTACGCCCGCCCGACCGACACGCCCGGGTCGCTGAAGATCACGACGTTCGGGCCGACGGTGCCGGCGGTCGCGAACGTGGCGCCGCCGTCGGCCGACCGCTCGATCCGGTACCCGGTCTCGCCGGCCGAGTCGGGCCGCTCGAGCCAGTCGAGCACGACCTGTCCGCCGCCGGACAGGGTGGTAGTCCGGAGCCCGGTCACCGCGCTCGGGCGGTTCACGATCGCCAGCAGGTCGGACGCGGCCCCGGCCCCGGTCGCGTCCCGCGCCCGCACCCGGTACACGTACCGGGCCGACCCGGCCAGCCCGGCGTCGGCGTACGACGTGCCGGCGGCCGTGCCGGCCGTCGCGAACG
>JAQGHJ010000929.1 GCA_028288905.1 Phycisphaerales bacterium
GGACGAGCCCGACGCCCCTGCGGACGCCGCCCCGGCGGCCGGCGGCGCGGCCGGTGCGGCGGGCACGCCCGGAGCAGCCGCCGACAAGATCGAGCTGTTTGACCTGAAGGCCGACCCGGGCGAGAAGGCGAACGTGGCAGCCAAGGAGCCGGACGTGGTCAAGCGGCTGCGGGCCCGGTACGACGGGCTCGCCAAGGAGGCGGTCCCGCCGAAGAACCGGCCGAAGGCGAAGGACTTCAAAGTCCCCGCCGTGTGGGGCGAGGCGGGTGCCGTGGCCGCGCCGCTGACCTACGGGAAGTGACGGCGGGGCCGGATGTCCCGGCGGGCGTTCCCCCTGGCAGCATGGGCAAACTTCGTTGGCCCGCTTCTTCTGGCCACCAGGAGCGAATACACGAGCCAACACGAAGTTCGCCCATGCCGCCCGGGGGGAACGCCGTCGCCGCAACCGCTTGGCCGCTGGTCGGTATGGCTCGACATGCGATCACGCGCCTCTCGTCGAACCCAGATCGGACTCGTCCTCCTTACCCTGTTGTCGTCCGGTGCCGGCACCGCCGTCGCCGCGGCCGCCGCCCCCGGAGCGGATGGGTACTTCCCCCCGCCGGACCGCGACGGCGGGTGGCGGACCGTCGTCGGCGACGCGGCGAAGGCCCGCGAGTTGGCCGGCCTCGACGCTCGCCGGCTGGACCAAGCCTTTACCATCGTCGAGCGGGGCACGCAGAACGGCGGGCTGCTCGTCGTCCGCCGCGGGTACCTGGCGTACGAGCGGTACGTCGGCCGGGCCGGGCGGGACGTGAATCCGGACATGGCCTCGACCGGCAAGGCGTACACGAGCATCGCCTGCGGCGTCATGCTGCGCGAGTTCAAGGACAAGATCCCGGCCGGCCTCGACACGAAGGTGTTCACGGAGGCGTACCTGCCCGAGGCGTTCCCGCTCGACGACCCGCGGCGGGCCCAGATCACGCTCGGGCAGCTGCTGTGCATGTCGGCCGGCTACAACGGCGAGGGCGGCGGGCCGGTCGGCGTCGTCCGCGGCGTCGCCAAGCCGATGAAGCCGGCCCCGGGCCAGAACATCAAGGACTTGGACCGGTCGTCACTCCGGTCGCCGCTGTGGTGCGACCCGGGATCCGGGTACGCGTACGCGTCGCCGTCGCCGCACGTGGCGTCGATGGTGCTCCGGCGGGTGACGGGGACGGAGTTGCAGGACTACATCCGCACCCGGCTGGCCGAGCCGATGGGCTGGGGGGCGTGGGGGTACTGCCTGCATCGGGGCGACTACGACATGCCGCACGCGAACGGCGCCGGCAGCATCGCCGTCCACGCGACCGACGCCCTGCGGTTCGGGTACTGCCTGCTCCGCGGCGGCCGGTGGGGGGACAAGCAGCTCGTGCCGGCCGACTACGTCGCGCTGTGCAACCAGCCGTCGCCGTACAACCCGCACGCGCCGTTCAGCCTGCAGTTCGAGCACAATGCCGACGGCCACGTGGCCGGGGCCCCGGCGGACGCGTTCTACAAGTCCGGGGCCGGCGGGTTCGCGGTGTACGTGGTCCCGTCGCTCGACCTGGTGATCTACAAGATGGGCGGCCGCGACAACCAGTACGACCCGGCCCTGACCGGCCTGCCGCAGCCGCCGGTGACCGATCACTCGCGGGAAGCTTGGCAGCCGATCCTCCGGACGCCGTTCAACGAGGGCAGCCTGAGCGGCGACGACGGCATCCGGCGGGTGCTGGAGATGGTCTGCGCGGCGGTCCAGGATTAGCGATTCGGTCCGCCCGTCCGCTCGGCGGGCGGCCTGCCCGGGGCGGCTCACTCGTCGCTGCACGGCCGACCTGATACATTCCGGGACGGAGCCAACCCGGAGACATAACGATGGAATGGCGTAGTTCACTGCGGGTCGGAGCGGTCTTGATGTCTGCGGTCGCCGGCACAACGGCGGCGGTGACGGCGGTCGTGCCGGGGCGGGCGGCGGCGGCGGTGGCGGTGGCGGCCCCGGAGCAGGAGCCGACGGGCGCGTCGCTCGCGTGGACCAGCGACGACCCCGTCGTCGTCGAGGCGCGGGCGATGATCAAGGCGGGTCGGCTGAGCGACGCCGAGAAGCTGCTGGGGCGCGACGACCCGTCCGCCTCGCCCGCGGCGAAGGCGGCGCGGGCCGAGACGGTCGAGATCATCGCCCGCACGCGCTACGACTACCCGGTCGGAAGCGACGCCCTGCTCGCGCAGCTGCGGCGGCGCGTGCCGGCATTAACCGCCGCCCAGCTCGACCAGTGGCGGAAGGACGGGGGCGTGCAGTGGCGGACGATCGACGGCAAAGTCGCGTACTTCCGCCGCGAGCCGAAGAACATGGCCCGGTTCTGCGAGCCGTACCAGGTTCTGCTGGCCGGCCGCGACCGCGGCGGCCCGGGACCGACGGAGGCCGCCGGCGGCTGGACGCTCGCCGCCCACCTCAAGCGGGTGGTGGACGACGCGGAGCGAGCCGGCCGGCCGGACGTGCTGCCGGTGAAGACGACGGTCAAGTTCTCACTGACCGTGCCGGCCGATGCGCCGGGGATGAAGCCGGGGGCATTAGTGCGGGCGTGGCTGCCGTTCCCGCAGGAGTACGGCAAGCGGCAGTACGGCGTGCGGCTGATCTCGGCGTCGCCGAGTGACCCGCAGGTCGCCCCTGCGGCGGTTGGCGAACACCCGCTGGCCGGCTCGCCGCACCGGTCGGCCTACTTCGAGCAACGGGTGGCCGACCCGGCCAAGCCCGTGGTGTTCCGGGAGGCGTACGAGTTCACGTCGCAGGCGTACTGCCCGGTGCTCGACGAGGCGAAGGCCCAGCCGCTGCCGGCCAGTTACGCCGACGGCAACCTCGGCGAGCGGCTGCCGCACATCGCGTTCACGCCGGAGCTCAAGCGGACGGTCGACCAGATCGTCGGCACGCAGACGAACCCGCTGGCGCGGGCCCGGGCGATCTTCCGCTGGATCGACGCGAACGTCGCCTACCACGCCGAGGAGGCGTACAGCGTGCTGCCGAGCTTCTCCGAGGCCTGCCTCGGCCGGCGGCGCGGGGACTGCGGCATCAAGGGCACGCTGTTCATCACGATGTGCCGGGCGGCCGGCGTCCCGGCCAGGTGGCAGTCGGGCTGGGAGACGAAGCCGGGCGATTGGGACATGCACGACTGGGCGGAGTTCTACGTCGCCCCCTGGGGATGGCTGCCGGCGGACGTGACGGCCGGCGTGCAGAAGAGCGACGACCCGCGAATCCGGGACTTCTATTGCGGGCACCAGGACTCGTACCGGCTCATCGTGAACCGCGACTACGGCGCGCCGCTCGTGCCGCCGAAGGCCTCGATGCGGAGCGACACGGCCGACTTCCAGTCCGGGGAGGTCGAGGTCGACGGCCGGAACCTGTACGTCGACAAGTGGGATTACGCCATCGACTTCGCGTGGGACGCGAAGCCGTAGCGCTCCCGGCGTAAATGCCGCGGCGCGGGCGCGGCCGGCGACGCCCGCGCCTCACGGCCGCGTGGCACCGCCGCCCGCCCCGTTTACCTTCGCCCGCTCCACCGCCGGCCACTCGACCAGCACCCGGCACGCGTTGTCCAGCAGGCCCGCGCACCGCCGTTCCACCTTTGGCGGCGCGTCGTTGAAGATCATCGAGAAGACCAGCAGCTCCCCGCCGCGGGTCGTAAGGTACCCGCTCAGCGCCTTCACGCCGTCGATCGTGCCCGACTTGCCCTGGACGAGCCCCGTGAGGTCCGTCAGGCGGTCGTCCAGCGTCCCGTCCGTCCCCGACACCGACAGGCTCGCCCGGAAAACGGACGCGTGTTCGTGCTTCGTCATCTTCAGCAACAGGTCGGAGACGAGCCGTGCCGTCACCCGGTCGTCGCTCGACAGCCCCGACCCGTCCACCGGCACGAACTTCGCGTCGTCGACCCCGAGCCGCTTCAGGAAGGCCCGCTCCGCCTCGCCCCCGGCCCGCCAGTTCCCCGGCTCGTCCCTTCCGTGCTCCAGGTCCCACGCCCGGCCCTG
>JAQGHJ010000936.1 GCA_028288905.1 Phycisphaerales bacterium
GGGGCGGGCCGGGCGGGAGCCGGCCGGCGGACCGCAGCCGCCTCGCCGTCGCGACCGGCAGTTCCGGCACGACGTCCAGCCGGTTGACGACCCGGTACGTCGGCAGCCCGTAGCCGGCGCAGAAGTCGACGTCCCCGACCCGCGGCGCGCCGAACGTGTACGTCGCGACCGGGGGGCGGCCCGCCGCCGCCAGCCGGCAGGCGGCCAGGACCGCCAGGGCCCCGCCCATCGAGTGGCCGGTCAGGAACAACGGCCGGTCCCCGGCCTCGCCCAACGCCGCCTCGACCCGGTCCCACACGAGCCGGAGCGCGGTGCTGAACCCCTGGTGGACGCGGCCGCCGTACTCGCCCCGCGCGACGAGCCGGACGACCACGTCGGTCAACCAGGTCGGCAGCGTCACCGGGTCCGACCCGCGGAACGCGAGCACCGCGTGGGTGTCGCACACGCCCAGGTACCCGCGCGTGCGGGTGACCTTGTGGCGGAACGGGACGACGCTCAGCCCGAGGCGGCCGGCGGCCGCCGCGGCGGGAGCGCGGTGGTAGGCGACGTCCGACGCGTGCGCCAGGTAGATCGCGTTGGCGCGGTTGAACGACGGGTCGACCGGGTCGAACGCGAGTGCCACGCCGCCCATTGCACCACCGGCCGGGCGTCCGATCAACCGGTCGGGGCGGCCACGGGGGACGGTCACCCGACCCACCTGCGGATCGTCGCGTCCACCCACGGCGCGGCCTGGCCGGCGAGCGAGTAGACCCACAGCGCGCACACGATCCCCGTGAACACGTCCATCGTGTAGTGGGCGCGGAGGACCAGGACCGTCACGGCCTCGAAGATGGCGACCGCCAGCCCGAGGGCCAAGCCCCACGGTCCCCAGTGGCCGGCCAGGGTGGCGGCCCCGTAGACGGCGATCGCCGTGTGGCCGGAGAAGAACAGGTCGTTGAGCGTCCCGTAGGTGACCAGGACGGCCGGCACCCCCGGGTACCGCCAGACCATGCCGGCCGGCGCGGGCAGGGGACAGAGCATCTGACAGATTTGGCGGAGCGAGAAGACCATCACCAGCCCGAGGTACGGGCGGATCGACTCGCCGAAAGCGGCCGCCCCGAGCAGGTAGGCCCCGAGCCCGTCGATGACCAGCGACGACGCGACGAGGAGCCGGTTGCCGGCCGCCACGTTGGTCGCGTACCGCTGGTGAACGCGGCGGGTCAGGACGTGGATGCCGTCCGTCAGCGGGACCTCGTGCTCGACCTTCGGGACGCGCTTGCCGAGCACGGCCTGCGTCCAGTACCAGAGGGCGATGCCGGCGGCGACGAGGCCGACCCGCACGCCGATCACCGGCCAGGGGGCGATGGTCATGGCTGCGGTACCCCCGCCGGCGTCGCAGGCCCGATCCCGAGCATGGCCCGCAGTTGGCCCTCGATGGCGGCCATCAGCGGGTCGCCCTCCCCGCGGGCCTCCCGGGCGGTGCCGACCTCGATCGCGTCGCCGACCGTGACCTCGGCCTCGACCGGCCCGTGGACCGTCACCTTGCCGGTCAGGTCCTCCTCGAACCGCTCGACGGTCTCGAGCAGGCGGGCAACGGGGGCGCCGTCGGCGACGTAGTCGGGCGGGTAGTGGTAGAGCTGCTGGGCGAGGTCGGCGTCCTCCAGGAGCCGCCACCGCCGGGCCTTCTCCGCCTCGTCCAGGTCGCCCTTGACCATGTCGGGCAGGATGGCGGACCGCAGCCGCTTCACCCGCGCCACGACGTGGCCGTCGGCGTTGCCGTTCGTCCACTCGGCTTCCAGCGGCGCGAGGATGGCGTCGGAGAGCGCCCCCACCCGGTCCGCGACCGGGCCGGCCTGCGTGCGGCCGAGGTACTCGAGCTCCTTCAGCGCGAGCAGGCCGGCCCCGACCTTGCGGACCCGCTCGGGCAGCGGGAGGCCGCGGGTCGGCCGCCAGGTGAGGCGGGTCTCGATCTCGTCCAGCGTGCGGGCGGCGGCCGACTCGACGTCGAAGGGAAACGAGTAGCGCAGCGCGACCGGGTGGACGACGACCTTCTTGCCCCCCTTCGCCCGCTTCTTGGCGGCCTGGCGCGCGATCAGGGCGGTGCCCTCGAGCATCGGCGTGAGCCGGTCGTTGGTCCGGGAGATGTGGCCCTCGGGGAAGATCACGAGCGGCCGCTCGGCCGAGTCGAGGATATCGATCGACGTCTGGACCGCCTGCTTGTCCATCCCCTCGCGGTAGATCGAGAACGCGCCGGCCCGCCGGAGCAGGAACGCCTGGAGGCGATTGCCGACGAACAGGTGGGCGCTGGCGACGACGAAGAACGGCCGCCCGGCCGCCCGCGCCAGGGCGCTCAGTACGAACGGGTCCTCGTCGCGGCAGTGGTTCGGCGCCAGCAGCACGCCGTGGCCGGCGGCGACTGACGAACTAAGTCTGTCGGCCCCGACGACCCGGACCCCCACCATCCCGTAGCGGCGCCGGAGGTAACGCGGCAGGTACCGGTTCAACGCCCGCGGCCAGAGCTGCCCGCGGTACGGGAGGACGGGGACGTAAGGCTGGTCGGACACGGCGGGGTTCACGGGCAAGTCATCTTGCACCGGCGGCGGCTCAAACGCCAGATGAGCCCGTCGTCTAGGCGTCTCGGCAACTACGCGCCATCCGCGGCCGGGTGATCCGCGGGTGCTCCCGCCCGTCCGGTGACCGAGCCGGGCGATGCCGGCCGATCCGACGCGCCTCGCCCCGCCGGGCTACGTGCCGGCCGCCGGGGCGGCTCCCGCGGGCGGCGCGGCCGCGTCGAAGTGCCGGGCGGCCAGGGCGCACAGCAGTTCCGTCGCCTCGACCTGCGCCTCCGACGCGTCCGGCGGGAGGGTGGCGCGGACGGCCCTGCGCTTCCAGTACGTCAAGTTCTTGTAGAGGATGCCAGGGTTCAGCGCGGTACCGTCTAAGGCGTCGATTCGCAGCGGTTCGGCCGTGGCCGCCAGGACGTACGCGTCCGGCTCGGCGCGGCCGGTAGGGGCGAGCAGGCCGGCCGCCACCGCCTCCGCCACGACGTCCGGGCAGTACACGGTCAAGTTCCCGTCCTGCAGGTCCTCCAGGGCGAACACCTGCATGCGGTACAGGCCGTCGGGCGCGAAGAACTCGACGGTCTGCCGGCCAGCGAACCGGGCGTCCGGGGCGAGGGTCATCAGACCGCACGCCAGCCGCTGCCACACCCGGGCCCGGTCGGGGTACGGCAGCGCCGCCAGGGCGGTGACCCGCCGCTCGGCGCTCGCCCGGTCCCTGCCCCCCAGTTTTGCGAGGACCTCCGGAAACGTGAGCGGCCGCGCCAAGGTCGCGCGTGCCGCGGCCAACGTCTGCCCGCCGTCCGGATCCTGCATAGCGGCCCATTCTAACACACCGCCCCGAGGCCGGGCACGTCCCCCGTTCCTGGCGCGACGAGGCCGGAGGGCGTTGGGACGGGAGCGGTCGCCGCTCGCACGGGTTTCTCGATACCGCCCCCGCGCGCCTCGCCCGCGGCGTTAAGCTATGGCCGTATGACCGCGCCCGACCCATCGCCGCCCGCGTCGCAGGAGCCGCCCGACGGCACGGGCCTGATCGCCCACGACCCCTGGCTCGAGCCGTACCGCGACCGGCTCCGCAACCGGTACGGGCACTACCGGTACGTGGCCGGGCAGGTCGAGCAATCGGGCGGGCTATTGGGCCCAATCAGCCAGGGCCACCAGTATTACGGGCTCAACCGCGGGGAGCGGGACGGCCGGCCGGGCGTCTGGTACCGAGAGTGGGCCCCTGCCGCCGACGCGCTGTTCCTCGCCGGCGACTTCAACGGGTGGGACCGCGGGTCGCACCCGCTCGCCCGCGACCCGTACGGCGTATGGAGCACCTTCCTGCCCGACGACCAGTACGCCGGCCGGCTCGTGCACGGCGGCCTGCTGAAGGTCCACGTGGTCTCCCGGGCCGGCCGGACGGACCGCATCCCGGCGTACGTCCGCCGGGTCGTGCAGGACCCGCACACCCACGGGTTCGCCGGCCAGCACTGGGACCCGCCGACGCCGTACGCCTGGCGGCACGCGCCGCCGCGGCCCGCCGGCGGGCTGCGGATCTACGAGGCGCACGTCGGCATGGCGACCGAGGCCGAGCGGGTCGGCACCTACGCCGAGTTCGCGGCCGACGTCCTGCCGCGGGTCCGGCGGCTCGGGTACAACGCGGTGCAGCTCATGGCCGTGATGGAGCACCCGTACTACGGGTCGTTCGGGTACCACGTGAGCAACTTCTTCGCCGTCTCGAGCCGGAGCGGGACGCCGGAGGACCTGAAGCACCTGATCGACACGGCCCACGGCCTGGGCGTCCTCGTCCTGCTCGACGTGGTCCACAGCCACGCGGTGAAGAACACGAACGAGGGGCTGGGCCGGTTCGACGGGACCGACCACCAGTACTTCCACGCCGGCCCCCGCGGCCAGCACGCCGCCTGGGACTCGCTCCTGTTCGACTACGGCAAGTTCGAGGTGCGGCGGTTCCTGCTGAGCAACCTGCGGTACTGGCTGGAGGAGTTCCGGTTCGACGGGTTCCGGTTCGACGGCGTGACGAGCATGCTCTACCTCGACCACGGCATGGGGCGGGCGTTCGGCAGCTACGACGATTACTTCGGCGGGAACGTCGACTGGGACGCGGTAGTCTACCTCCAACTCGCCAACGAACTGGTCCACCGGGTCAGGCCGGGCGCGGTCACGATCGCCGAGGACGTGTCCGGGATGGCGGGCGTGGGGCGAGGGGTGGCCGAGGGCGGGCTCGGGTTCGACTACCGGCTGTCGATGGGCGTCCCGGACTACTGGGTCAAGCTGCTGACCGAGCGGAAGGACGAGGACTGGAGCATGGCCGGGCTGTACCACGCGCTGACGGACCGGCGGCGGTCCGAGCGGCACGTCGCGTACGCCGAGAGCCACGACCAGGCCCTGGTCGGGGACAAGACGCTGGCGTTCCGGCTGATGGACCAGGAGATGTACTGGAACATGGCCAAGGGCCACCAGAGCCTCGTCGTCGACCGCGGGATCGCCCTGCACAAGATGATCCGGCTGATCACGTTCTCGCTCGGCGGGGAGGCGTACCTGACGTTCATGGGCAACGAGTTCGGCCACCCCGAGTGGGTCGACTTCCCGCGCGAGGGGAACGGCTACTCGTACAAGTACGCCCGGCGGCAGTGGTCGCTGGCCGCCCGGGACGACCTGCGGTACGTCGGGCTCGAGGCGTTCGACCAGGCGATGGTCGCGCTCGACGACCGGTACGGCCTGCTGAACGACCCGTTCATCGAGCAGCTCGACGTGCGGGAGGACCGCCGGCTGCTCGTCTACCGCCGCGGGCCGCTGGTGTTCGTGTTCAACTTCCACCCGACCGAGTCGTACGCGGACCTGCGGATCCCCGTGCCCGACCCGACGGACTACCGGCTCGTGCTGGACTCGGACGAGGCGAGGTTCGGGGGCGCCGGGCGGGTGGCCGCGGGCGCGACGTACTGGAAGCAGGACGTCCCGATGTACGCCCGCGGGCAGAGCGTCCAGGCGTACGTCCCGGCGCGGACGGCGCAGGTCCTCGCGCCGGTCACGGCCTGACGCGCCGTCCCGCCGCGGGGACTGGCCCGGGGATCGAGACCGGTCCCCGGTCAGTTCGGCGACGTCACGGTCGACCTCGGCTAGGCGGAGCATTGCGAAGCGGCCGACGGCGGCGGTGATGAGGACGCAGGCGGCGAAGCCCGCGACGATGCGTCCGCCCCGCCCGATGGCAGGAGGCGGACTTAGTCGGGCGCCGTCAGACCGGCACGAGCGCCCCGCCCGCCGTCAGCCGGTGCCGCTCCCCGAGCCGCAGGGGCCAGTAGTTCGGCCCGTGTCCGACGGGCAGACCGGTCGCCAGCGGGACGCCGAGCCGCCGCGCCACCCGCCCGAACGCCTCGCCGAGACCGTCGGCGAGCGGGACGACCGGCCGCAGCGGTACGGCGGGCCGGCCGTCCCCGCCGGCCATCGTCGGGGACTCGTCGCCGCAGTCGGTGAAGTCGCCGAGCATGACCGCGACCGCTCCGTCGAACATGCCGGCCTGCTCGAGTTGGACGACCATGCGGTCGACGCGGTACAGCCGCTCGCCGACCTCCTCGAAGAACAGGATCTTCCCCCGCGCGTCCGGCTGCCACGGCGTGCCGGCCAAGCTCGCCCAGAGCGACAGGTTCCCGCCGACCACGTCGCCGGCCACGTC
>JAQGHJ010000956.1 GCA_028288905.1 Phycisphaerales bacterium
CGGGCGGGAGGTCGGGGCGGCGGCCGCGCGGGCCGGGTCCCGCCAGCTCCGCAGCGGCGGCCGGGGACCGGCCGGCGGCCGGGCGTCGAGCTGCGGCAGTAGCCAGTCCAGGCCGTCGAGGTTGTCCAGCAGCCGGGCGGCCGCGTCCTCGTCCGACTCGTTGATGATACCGATCGGCCCGGCGTATCCGCTGTCCCGGATCGTCTTCAGCAGGGCCACGTCCATCGACCCGCACCCGAGCGGTACGATCGGGTCGCCCTTGACGCCCGGCGGCAGCGGGGACGTGCCGTTGAGGTTGACGGCCAGCAGGTGCGGGAGCACGAGCCGGAACCGGTCGGCGAAGTCGCCGAGGTCCCCGTACCCGTGGCTCAGGTTGTAGACGATGCCGACGTTGGCCACGCCCTGCGACTTAAGCCGCGACACGATCGCCGTCATGTTCGCCGGCTCGGCCGCCCACCCGCCGTGGTTGTACAGCCCGACGGTACACCCGACCGCGGCCGCCGCCGCGGCGACGGGCCTCAGCCGGTCGGCGGCCGCGGCGAGCCGCTCGCTCGGGCTCCCGGCGTTGCCCGCGCCGGTCATCACCCACAGCTGCGTCCTCACCTTGTGCTCGCCGAGCGTCTTGAGGATGAACGTCGCGTCGGCGTTGAGGGCGTCGGGGAACCAGACGCCGTCGAGGTGAACGCCGCGGGCCGCCAGCGCGTCCAGCTCGGCCCCGAACGTCGGCAGGTGCTTGGCCCGCCAGTCGTACGCGAAGTGCCGGAACCCCAGCCGCACGAGCATGTCGGCCCGCTGCTCGGGCGTGCGGTGCAGGCCGTCGTACGGGACGACGCACCACGCGGCGATGTTGCCGCGGGCGAAGAGGGCATTCGGGTCGGCCGCCGGGCCGGTGGCGGGGGTGGAAGCGGGGGAGGAGGCGACGGAGCGGACCGGTGCTAGGAGCGAGATCGCCACGACGGCCGCCGCCACGATCGATCCAACGTTTCGGCTCATGAAAGGGCTCCTCGGCCATCTACCACCGCGACACCACGGGCCGAGCCCGCACCACAGCTACTACCAGCGGCCGGCGGTTGTGTCGTTGCGTCGGAGGACAAATGAAGGACAGACAGTCTTCTCACCGTGCGAGCCGGCGAGGCCGCCTCGCACGGTGAAAAGAACGCCTGTCCTCCCTCCACGCGCCGCATTGCTTACGTGACGACGCTGCCCGGCCGGCGTTGCCGGCGGAGCCGGGCTACTTCTCGGCCCCCAGCTGCTCCCGCAGCCACGCCGCCCGGTTCGTGGTGATCCCGTCGACGCCGAGGGCGGCCAGTTCCTTCGCCCGGGCCGGGTCGTCGATCGTCCACGTGTACAGCCCCATCCCGGCCGCCCGCACGGCCTTGACGAACGCGGCGTCGACGACGGGGCTCTTGGCCGCCTCGACGTCGAGCCCGTCCAGCTTGGCGTCCTTGGCCTTGGCGATCAGCTCGTCGGCCGTCGGGGCCCACTTCTTCGTCGCCTTGTCCTGCTTAAAGCTCGCCAGAAAGTAGACCGGGTGTTTCGGAAGGGCCGCCTTGGCCGCCCGGCACGACTCGAGGTTGAAGCTGATGATCGGCAGCTGTTCCGGCTTGCGGCCGGACCGCTCGATGCACTTGGCCAGTTCCGGCACTGCCTCGGGGCCGATCTTGACCTCCAGGAAGAACCGGCCGCCCGGCGGGATCGTGGCAAGCGCCTCGTCCAGCGTCGGCAGCCGCTCGCCGGCGAACTTCGGATCCTTCCACGACCCGACGTCCAACTTCTTCAGCTCGTCGACGGTCGCGTCCTTAATGACGACCTTCGTGCCGGCCGTCCGCTTCGTGTCCGGGTCGTGGGACACGATCAGCTTGCCGTCCTTGGTCAGGTGGACGTCGAGCTCGCAGGCCGGGTCGTGCCGGCTCCAGGCGAGATTGTACGACGCCAGCGTGTTCTCGGGGGCGTCGTGCGACTCGCCGCGGTGGCCGACGACCTCCACGGCCGCCGGCTTGGCGGCGGCGGAAGGGGCGGGGGCGGCCTCGGGGCGCGGGTCGGCGGCGGACGTGACGGCGGGCATTCCGAGGGCTAAGCACATGACGGCGAAGAGGTGTGAGCGCATGGCCGGCTTTTAGCCGGCGGCGGGGCGGTTGTCACTCCCGAGCTCGGCCGCTTCCCCGGGCGTTGAGGGAGTGGGACGCCTCCGAGCGCAAAACGGCCCCGCGGCGGGCGCGAGTCGCCTGCCGCGGGGCCGGTTGTGTCGTCGGTCAACGCCGCCGCTGGGCGGCGGGGCGGGTCAGTCGAGCGTGCCCATGCTGACGAGGATCGCCTCCTGCTTCGGGGTGACGACCTCGGTCAGCTCCTTCTGAGCAGTGGCTAGCTCGGCCTTGGCCTTGAGCTTGGCCTCGCGGAGGGCGGCCAGCTTGGCGGTGATGTCCGACGCCGGGGCCTCCTTGTTCTCGGTGACCGTCCGCAGCTCGGTGGCGGCCTTGGCGACCGGGGACTCGGGCTGAGCGGCGGCGGTGTCGCCGCC
>JAQGHJ010000002.1 GCA_028288905.1 Phycisphaerales bacterium
TGGCGCTGTCCGACGCCCTTCAGAAGTTGCAGGGGCTGGAGCAGGACTTCGCCGCCGCCAGCCAAAAGCCGCTGGCCGACCAGCCGCTGGCCGACCTGCGGGCTGGGTACGAGCGGGTCGCCGCCACCCCGAACCTCACCGAGATGGCCAAGCGGATCGCCGAGAGCCGGCTGGCGACGCTAAAATTCCGGGCCGACGCCCGCGACCAGCTCGCCGCCGACGCCGCCGCCCGGGCGGCCAACATGGGTAAGCTGACGGCCCAGCAGGCCGAGCACGACGAGATCCGCCAGAACCTCAAGCGGGCCGAGATGACGCTGTACGCGGTCGTCGGGGTCGTCCGCCCGAGCAGCCTGCAGGTGGCCCGCACCCCGATTTATCGGGTGACCGACCCCCAGGACGGGCGGACGCTGGCTTACGTGTGGGGCACCGACCCGAAGGTGGCCGCCGGCGAGGGCCGATTCGTCGGCGTCCGCGGCTCGGTCAAGACCGACCCGCGCTTCAACTTCAAGGTCGTCACCCCGACGGCCGTCGACCCGATCGACCCGGCGAACCTGAACGTCGCCTACGCCGCCGAAACGGTGCCGCCGAGCCTGCAGCCCAAGGGGGCCACCGCGACGACGGTGACGCCGGAGCAATAACCCGTCGGGAACGGGAAGCGGCGCAACGAAAAAGCCGGCGCGGGTCACGCGACCCGCGCCGGCCGAAAGGGAACCAGATCGTTGCGGCCCGTGGTCGAGCCGTTGCCCCATCATCGGTCAGGCAAGCGTCGCGACGGTAAAACCTAGCATTGCCTTGGCCGCGACGGCCGTCGGGATCGTGACGAACCCGTCGTCCGCCCCGTCCCCGGCGGACCCGTCGCAGCCCGCCTCCCCGTCGACGCCCCACGGGTTCCGCAGGACGACGGCCGTCGGCTTACCGTTCGCCCCAACGATCACCCGCTCGACCGTGTACGCGTGGAACCCGACCAGCCCGCTGTCCGCCGGCGGCTTGGCGACCGCGTACGTGACCGACTTGCCCGCCGCCAGCGCCGCCGCCATCGACGACAGCACCGCCTCGCCGGACCCGGTCATCGTGCTCGTCGGGCTCAGCCCGAGGGCGGTGTACGACTCGTCCATCCACCCGCCCTCGATCCCGCCGTACCCGCCGGACCCGGTCCGGAAAGCCGCCCAGGCCTTCTCCATCAGCGGGGCCCACAGCGCCCCCTGCGGCCCGAGTTCCGCGTACGCCAGCGACCCGTCGGCCGTGACCGGCAGGTCCGCGTCCACCCGGACGAACACGCTGGCCGACCCGCGGCGGAACTGGACGGCGAACGTCCCGTCCCCGAGGTCGACGATCGCCCGCTCGATCAGCTCCGGCCGCCGCTCGGCGACCGACGCCAGCACGCTCAGGTAGTAGCAGTCCCCGACCCCGCCCTGGACGATGTCCGCCTCGGCCGGGCCGTCGGCCGCGAACAGCGGGGCCGCGTTCCGGAAGCTCTTGTAGCCCGCGGCCGCCGCGCCGGCGGCCGGGTCGACCAGGTTCTGCCCGAGCAGGTCCTTCGACGCGATCAGCACCTTCGTCGTCGCCACCTGCCGGACGCTCGTGACCTTCTTCCCGTTCACCTTCGTGGTCGTCTTGACCGCCGTGTAGACGGTGGCCGACGCCTTGGAGTTGTAGAAGCTGGAGACCCGGTGGACGCCACCCTTGGCCTCGTCGGCCGACGCGTCGGCGGCGAGCTCCGACCCGTTCGAGTCGAGCCAGAACTGGTCCCGCCCGGTCCCGCCGTACAGCCGGTCGCCGGTCGCCCCGCCGACGGCCACGAGCGTGTCGTCGCCGGCCCCGCCGTACAGGGCGTTCGCCCCGAGCCCGCCGTACAGCCGGTCGTTCCCGCGGCCGCCGGTCAGGGCGTCGTTGCCCGCCCCGCCGCGGAGGACGGCGTCGACCGTGACGGACGAGTCGAGCGTGACGAGGTCGTTGCCGCCGAGGCCGTCGACGGTCAGCCCGGCGAACGGCCCGTGGCGGGTGGACGCCCGCCCGTTGACGGTGACGGTCAGGTCGTCCTCCGCCTGGAAAACGGTGATCTGGTCGGCCGCGTCGGTCCCCGCCACGTACAGCTCGTCCCCGCGGACCTCGACGAGCGGGTCGGCCGACATCAGGACCCGGGCCTCCAGCTGTTCCATCGTCGCCGTGGCGTGCGGGTCGTCGTGCCCGTGCCCGCCCTCGTGGCCGGCCGGATCGTCGTGGCCCGGCCGTTGGTCGTGCGTCGGGTCGGAGGCGTGGTCGGCGGCGCGAGGCTCCATCGGGTCGGCTCCCTGGTACGGCGGCCACGCCCGAAAACGGACGCCCGGGCGGAACGGCTCGCCCGGGCGGTGCGGCCACCCCGGAGATCGAATACGTTTGCCGGCGGGTCAAGGCGGAACTGTGGGGCGGACCGAACGATCGCGCGGCCCTTCCCCGTCCGGAACACCCCAATCCCCCTGCGACGATCGGAGCGATTTCGACTGGCCCGGGAAAGGTCGCGCGGGTCGGTCCGGGAAACGGCACTAGCCCCGCCCGGAAGGGCGGGTTCCTCGCCCGACCCCCATGGCCGGGAACGAAGAACCCCACCCTTCCGGGTGGGGCTAGTCGGTGGTCGATGTTCTCCGCGCCGTCCGTGCCGTCCCCGACCTCTCCGGCGCGAGCGCTCGGGAACGCGGGGACGATCGGACGCGCGGGCGCATCGGCGGCCCGCGTGGGGCCGCCGACGATCGCGGGTTACTGGAGCAGCCGCAGCGCGTTCTGCGGCTGCGAGTTCGACTGCGACAGGATCGTCGTCGCCGACTGGCTCAGGATCTGGCTGCGGGTGAGCGACGCCGTCTCCTCGGCGAAGTCGGTGTCCCGGATCGCGCTCTCGGCGGCGGACGCGTTCTCGTACGCGACGCCGAGCGAGTTCACGGTCGACCCGATCGTGAACTTCTGGAACGCACCGAGCCGCCCGCGGAGCTGGCTGACCTGCTTGACGGCCGTGTCGATGATCTTCTGGGCCTTGGTCAGGTCCTTGGCGCTGAGGCTGTTCGCCCCGCCGTTCCCGAGCGAGCTGAGGAACCCGGTAACCGAGTTCCCGAGGCTGGCGGCGGACACGGACCCGATCCCGATCTCGGCCTTCCCGTCCTCGCTCACCTTCGACCCGAGCGAGAACGTCGCCCCGCCGCCGGTCACCCCGATCGTCTTGGTCTTGCCCTGGTTCATCCCGTTCGTGGTCGACCCGTTCGCCCCCTTGCTCGTCAGGGAGAACTCGATGTCCAGGTTGGACCCGCGGTACGTGACGTCCAGCCCCTTCACGGTGGCGGCCATGCCGTTGACGCTCACGGCCGCGTCCTTGCCGCTCGCCTTGCCGTTCGTCCCGCCGGTGACGGCGAACGCCGCCCCGGCCACCGACTTGACGGACACGAACTTGTCCGACCCGAAGTCCTTGGACATGAACGTGACCGAGCTGCCGGCCGCCGACGCCGACACGCCGGTCGACGACGTCAGGTTGTTGACCGCCGCCACGATGTCCGCCTTCGACGCGCTGGCGGCGAAGCTGATCTGCTGGGTGCCGTCGGCCCCGGAGATCTCGAGCGTGGTGCCCGACGCGCCGACGCCGGCCGAGCTGTACGTCAGCTGGCCCTGGGTCGCGCTGTTCGACACCTTCACCGCCACGCTCTGGGTCGCCCCGCCGGCCAGCCGGGCGGCGTTGATGCTCATGCTCCCGAACGCGCTGGTCGACGCCCCGCTGGTCGAGTAGCTCAGGTTCCCGTTCAGGAGCTTCTTGCCCTCGAAGCTGGTGTTACCGGCGACCCGGTTGATCGTGCTCAGGATCGAGTCGACCTGGAGCTGGTTCGCCCCCTTCTCCTCCTCGCTCAGCCCGGCGCTGTTGGCCGTCTGGTTCACGAGGCCCTGGAGCTCGGTCAGCAGGCTGCTCACCTCGGTCAGGCCACCCTCGGCGGTGCCGATGATGTTGCTCGCCCGCCCGGCGTTGTCGATCGCGGTCGAGATCCCGGTCTTCTCGCTCCGGAGGATCTCGCTGGCGATCAGCCCTGCCGGGTCGTCGGCACCGGAGTTGATCTTCAACCCGGTGCTCAGCCGTTGCAGGCTGGTGTTCAGGTTCTTGTTGTTGTTCTTCAGGACCCGCTGGCTGATCAGCGAGCTGACGTTCGTGTTGATGC
>JAQGHJ010000008.1 GCA_028288905.1 Phycisphaerales bacterium
TCCCGGGCGTGCCGCCGCAGCGCGTCCAGCCGGTCGTCCTGCGTCGCGTCCGGGGCGCCGGAAGCGACGACCCAGTCGGCGATCCGCGCCGCCTCCTCCGGCCGGCGGCGGCTCAGGTCGCGGTTCAGGTCCCCGTCCGCCCACCACGCCCCGCGGATCACCCCGTGCACGCACTGCCGCAAAGCCGGGTCCGCCAGCCAGTGGGTGCGGCGGAGGACCGCGTCCAGCGCCGGGGCGTCGGCCAGGTGCGCAAACGCCGCCCCGAAGTGCGACCGGACGTGACCGCGGCTGGCCCCGAGCAGGAACGCGTCGACGTGCTCGGCCGCCGGCGGCTGCTGGAGCCGGCGGATCATCGGCACCTGCCCGCCGTGCTTCGCAGTGGTCAGGATCTGGAACCCCCGGGCGGCCGGCCCGTCGCACAGCAGCAGCGCCGCCCGCAGCAGGTCCTGCCCGTGCCGGCCCCGGTGGACGTCCAGCGCCCGGGCGACGCCGGCCTCGATCTCCGGTCGCTGCACCATCAGGGCGGCGTACGTCGCCCGTCGGGCGTCCTCGGCGTCCGGGTCGGCCGGTCCGTCGTCGTCCGCGGTGCCCCGCTGCAGGCCCCGCGTCTCGTCCGCCACCCACTTGGCCAGGGCGACGACGGCGTCCGCCGCGGCCCGGCTGACCTGGTCGTGCGCGTCGTGCAGGTTCTCGCTCAGCACGTACGCCAGCCGCCCCTGCCGCCCCCGGGCGATCAGCCGCATCGCCGCCACCCGGACGGCCGGGTCGTCGCTCCGCCCCGCCTCCCGCAACGCCGGGTGGAACACCTTGAGGTCGCCCAGCACCCGTTGCTGGACGGGCTCGGGCATCCGGTCGAACAGCGCGATCGTGCCGGACATCCCGCGGACGGTCCGCCGCTGGATCAGCGCGTCCAACGCCCGGAGCTTCTCCCGCCCGTCCCCGAGCCGCAGCGCCTCGACGAGCACGTCGTCGGCCGCCTCGTTCTTGCTCTTGACGAGCGCGAGCAGCAGTTGGTCCTGGATCACCCTCGGCTTATCGGACGTCGGGCGGGGACGGCGTGAGGAATGGGGCACCCCGGCGTGCGGGGACGTCCCAAGGCGCTGGCGCAGCAAAGCCGAGCCGCGGGTTTCGGGTACCCGTCGGGGCAGTGGACTCGACCCCAGGAATCCCAGGGCCCCGCCGCGTTGCGTCCGCCGCATGCGTGGGATTGGACGGAACGTCCCGGCACCCAATTCGAGCGCCCGGGCAGACCCTTACGTGACCGGACACCCTTACCCCGTCCCACGTCCGGTACGATTCGCCTCGTCGCGCTTTTCCGTGTACCTTTAGCCCCCTCGCCAACGGCTGCGAAGCCGGGTCGTTTTACCTTCGCACAAGGTTGCGGCCCCCCGCTTTCCCGGCCCATTTCGTTCGGCGCGGTCCCGATGCCCCAGCTAGGTAGCTACGAGCTTCTCCGCGAGATCAGCCGGTCCCCGCTGGCCGTCGTCTACGCCGCCCGCAAGGCCGGCGACGCCGGCGACGCGGCCGGGCGGTACGCCGTCAAGGCGTTCGACGCCGACAGCTACGGGCTGCTCGAGTCGGTCGCCGCCGGGCAGGCGTTCCTCGAGCGGGCCGACGTCCAGCGGGGGCTGTTCGACCGCGGGGCCAAGCACTGGGCTCGCGTGTACGAGTCGGGCGACCCGGACCAGCCGTACTACGTCACCGACCTGTACCCGCTGACGGCCCGGAAGGTGATCGACCGGGCCGCCCCGGTCGGGGTCCGCGGGCTGTACACGGTCGTGTGGTCGGTCGTCCGCGGGCTGACCGAGCTGCGGGAGACGTTTCGCCGGGCCCACGGCAACCTAAAGCTGACGAACATCCTGATCCGCGGGGAAGACGACCTGCGGACCGCCTCGCCACGGACGACCGAGGTCGCGCTCGCCGACCCGTCGGTCGAGGCGACGACCGCCCGGGACCGGTCGGCGGACCTGCTGGCGCTGGGAGAGCTGATCCACCAGCTCGTGCTCCGCCGCCCGTTCGCGGCCCGGCCGGCGGCGGACGGCGCCGAGGCGACGCCGGCGGCCGAGTGGCCGGTCCCGCCGACGGCCGCCTGGCGGAAGCTCGGGCCGGACGCCGACCGGTGGCGGGACCTGTGCAACTGGCTGCTGAACCCGACCCCGGCGGAGCGGCCGGCCGACCTCGTCGCCGTCGCCGTCGCCCTGCACCCGCTCGCCCCGAAGCCGGTCCGCCGGGCCCCGCGGTGGGCGGCCGCCATCGCAATCCCGCTCGCGATCGCCGGGGCCGGGGCCGGCCTGCTGTACCACCTGAACGACGCCGCCCGGGTTGAGCTGCTGGCGGTCGACGGGCAGTGGTTCGCGGCGTTCGAGCGGGCGCTGGACGACCCGGCCCGCGTCCAGCGGTACGCCGGCGACGCGACCCTCCGGGCCGTGGCCGACCTCGTCCGCCAGTCGAAGCGGGACGGCGTCCGGTTCGACCCGTCCGGCGACCCCGTGATCAGCTACGCGGCGTACCAGAACGCTCGGGCCGCCCTGGCGGTCGTCGGGCGGGTCGAGCGGGAGCTGTCGCCGGACCGGTGGCAGCGGCTGGCGAGCATCAACGCGCTCCGCCAGCGGTACGAGGCCCGCGGCTGGGCCCAGCCGGCCGGGTACCTGGCCGACCTCGCCCGTGGGGCGACGCCAAGCCCGGGAGCGGACCTGGCCGCCGGCATCGACCGGTTCGTCGACGTGTCCGGGCGGATCGGGGCGGACGCGATCCGGCTGAACGAGCAGTGGGCGGTCTTCGAGACCGACCTGAAGGCGGTCCGGGACGCCGGCGACCCGGTGCTGGCGACGTTCGCCGCCCACCTCCGCGGGTCGAGCGGCGCAACGCTGCGACTGACGGACGACGGGTTCGACCAAGAGGGGCTGGCCGCGTTCGCCGCTCAACGCCCGCTGGCGGCCCGGCTGGCTACCGTCGTGGCCAACGGCTTCCCGTCCGCCTACGGCCGGGCCAAGCTCGCCGACGAGGTCGAGGCCCGGCTGAACGTCGCGAACCCGGCCGACGCCGACGTCAGCCAGTGGCTCGACGCGGTCGGGCAGTACGAGCTGGTCCGGCTCGACCCGGCGGCCGCCCCGCTGGCGGAGCTAAAGGCGGCGGCGGACAAGCTGGCGGCCGACGTCCGGCGGCAGAAGCTGGGCGGGGACGAGCAGGCGGCGTACGCCGAGGGGTTTGCCGCCGTCCGGGCGAAGCTCGACGCGCTCGCCACCGAGCGGTTCGTCCGTAAGTACGTCGCCCCGCAGCCGGCCGGGGACATCCCCGGGCGGGTGGTCGAGGTCCGCCGGGGGCTCGACGCCCTGCGGACACAGTGGGTGCGGCTGGACGACCCGGGCGAGTGGGTCCGGGCGAACGCCCTGCCGCTCCCGACCGCGTCCGACGCGCTGAAGCAGCGCTGGGCCGCGTACGTCGACGCCCGCCGGGCGCAGGTCGACGCGCTGGCGGCCGACCCGGCGGCGTTCAAGCGGGCCAAGGCCCGGGCTGCGGACGTGAAGACGGCCTTGGTCGAGCTGGACAAGCGGTTCCCGGCCGTTCGGCTGACGGCCCTGAGCGAGCCGTTCGCCGACGCCGCGTACGCCCGGCGGGAGCGCGACCTCCGCGCCCTGTCCGAGTGGGCCGCCGGCCCGGACCCCGCCCCGCCGGCAACGGGCGACCCGGCCGCCGTGGCCGTCGACGCCCGCGGGGCGGCGTACGCCGACTGGACCGATAAGCTGACCGCCTTGGGCAAGGACTTCCCGGTCGCCAAGGAACTGCTCTCGCCGGCCGACCGCCCGGACAAGGCGTGGGCGGACAAGGAGCCGGAATTCTGGGCCGACCCGCTCGTCCAGGGGCTGGTGAAGCGGGACGTGGAGCGGATCAACGCGGTGGCGGCGGTGGCGAAGATGTCCCGAGCTGGGCTGGCGCGGACTGCCGCCGAGGCCGAGCCGGCCGAAGTCGTTCTTGCGGCGTGGCGGCGGCTGGGGGCGGACCCGCCGCCGGACGGCGGCCCGGCGTGGCCCCGGACCGAGACCGAACTGGCAGCCGAGCAGGCGATCCGCAACCGGCTCGTCGACCTGTTGAACGCGGTCAAGCTGACGGACCCGGACCGCAAGCGGGCGTACGACGACTGGCAGGCCCAGGGCCCGCTCCGGTGGCGGCGGTACGCGAACGCCGCCGGCGTGGCGGCACCCGGCGAGCCGGCGGCGGCCGTCGAACAGCGTCTCCGGGCCGCGTACCAGTACGCCGACTCGATGCGGGCGAACCCCAAGCCAAACCTGCCGCCGGTCGAGGTCGACAAGCTCGACCCGGTCCCCCGATTCAACTACGCGCTGTACGTGGCCCGGGTCGGGCTGACCGACCCGGACGCGGCGAACCGGATCGCCTCGGCCGCGGCCGAGCGGGTGCGGGCAACGCTCGCCGGCGTGTCCGGTCGGGCAGACGTGGCGGACCTGGCCAAGCGGCTGGCCCGGGTGACGGTCCCGGAGCCGATGGCGGCCGACGCCCGACTGCTCGCGACCCCGCCGCCGGACACGTTCGAGATGCCGGCCGGCGACGGCCCGCCGCTGCGGTTCGTCCGCCTCGCCCCGCCGGGCGGGCGGGCGGCGTACGTCTGCACGACCGAGCTGTCGCTCGGGCAGTTCATGTACCTCGTCGGCACG
>JAQGHJ010000040.1 GCA_028288905.1 Phycisphaerales bacterium
CGGGCGGCTCAAGGCCGTCCAGGCCAAGCTCGGGGACAAGGACGGGTACCGCCCGCTCCCGGAGATGATGGCGCTGTCGCTGCGGGAGTGGAACTCGGCGCTGTCGTTGGACAACTACGACCAGGCGTGGGCGATGTGCCACTTCCTGGCGTCGGCCGACCCGCGGTACCAGGGGGCGTTCGTCGACTTCATCCGGGCGGCGAACCGAAAGGTGCCGCCGGAAAAGGCGTGGCAACAAGCGTTCGGGTCGACGGACGGGTTCCAGAAGGTGTGGGCCGACTGGTGGCTGGCCCAGCGGCCGGACGCGACGGCCGACCTGGAGGCCCGGGTCACGCTGGCCACCCTCGCCAGCTACGCCGTCCGGGCGCAGGCGAACAAGCAGTTGCCGGCCGACCTCGACGCGCTCGTGGCCGGGGTCGGGGACGGGGCGATCGCGTTCAAGGGGGACGACTGGCTGCCGCCGTCGCTGTTCAAGCGGGCGGCGGCCGGGCTGAAGCGGGGCAAGACGACCTTCGCCCTCGTGCCGCCGGACAAGACAACCCCGGCCAAGCTGACCGCCGACCGCCCGGACGGCACCCGCCTCACCGCCGCCCTGCCGGCCAAGCCAATCCGCCCGTACAAGATCGCGATCGAGGTCGACGATTTGGCCCCGGCCGTCGCCAAGGCCCAGGCGCTGGCCGACGCCGGGAAGAAGAAGGAGGCCAAGGCCGCGCTGGCCGAGGCGGTGAGACGGAACCCGAAGGCGTCGCCGGCGGCGGACGCGGCGAAGAAGCTGGCGGCGGAGTTGAGGTGAGGGGGAAGGTAGAGATGAGCAGCCGCGGCGGTGACACCACCGTAGGCCGAGTCTACACCGCCCCACCGCCCACTTTTTAGTGAAGCCCCCGACGGATGTCATCCTGAGCGCAGCGAAGGACCTCTCGTCCACCGCGCGGCCGGGTTGGCAGTTCAGGGAGCGTGGGATGTGAATGGGTGGCCAACCGCCGGTGCTCGGCACGGGGCCACCCTTTCACAACCCACCGGCTACCTACTGCTAACCCGGCCGCGCAGTGGACGAGGGATCCTTCGCTGCGCTCAGGATGACATCCGTGGGGGCGGGCGGCGGCAGGTGCGACTTTCGACGCGGGACGTGCGACGGCATCGGCCGACCCAACGGCTCGCGTGCTGCGCCGCCGCTGCCGCCCACCGCCGTTGCCGCCGCCGCGCTCTTACGCCCCGCCGAACCGGGTCAGCCCGTGGACGAACGCCATCTTCTCGCACACCGGGCCGACGATCACCTCGGGCAGGAAGTCGACCAGACCGATTCCGCGGTTCAACTCGTTCAGGGCCAGCCCGAGCCGGGCGTACTCGCGGGTGATTTGTCCGAAGTCGGACAGGTCCAGCGGCGGCACGAGCTTGCCCTCGACGGCCGTGTCCATGGTCGCCATCATGCTCAGGTAGTGGGCGAACGTCTCGGCCCAGTCCTCCCAGGGGTGCATGGTCGCGTACGCGCTGACGTACGCCGTCGCCCAGTCGGGCTTCGCCCCGTTCTTGTGGTACTCGGCCAGGGCTTGGCCGTACGGGACGGCGTTCGCGTCGCCGAACAGCTTGTTGAACGCCGGCTCCCGCTCGCCCTTGACCGACACGTCCCAGACGTAGTGCCCCAGCTCGTGGCGGAAGTGCCCGACCAGCGTGCGGTGCGCCTCGCGGAAGTCGACCCGGGCCCGCTCCCGCTCGACCGGGTCGGCCTCCTTCAGGTTGATCGTGATCAGCCCGTTGTCGTGCCCGGTGAACACTTTTTCCCCGGCCGACACGTCCTGGTACTCGGCGGCCGGGTCGTCCGAGTCGGCCTTGAACTCGAACGCCAGCGGCGGGTTCACCCCGTCGGCGGCCATCCCGTACTTCAGCCCGAGGCGGTCGAAGTCGTGCAGGGCCCGCCGCTTGGCCGCCTCCAGCCACCCCCACCGCTTCAGGTTCGTCGGGACGTCGAGCTTCGGGATCGTCCGGTTGAACCGGCAGTAGTCGCATCGCGGGGCCGCCCCGCTGGCCTCGGCCGCCTCGACCGGCACGCACCGGTTGCAGACGTTGTGCGTGACGTAGTTGTCGCACTTGAGCAGGTGCGCGCCGCAGTCCTTGTTCTGGCAGGTGAACCCGTTCCCGTCCGCCGCCGGCTCCAGGGCCGTGATCTGCTTGCACGTCGGGCACCACCCGACGTCCCGCTTGCAGCTCACGCACAGCGAGTTCTCGAAGAAGAGGGTGTTCCCGCAGACGCAGTTGTACCGTTTCATGTCGCCCTGTCCGTTTGAGGCCGGCGGCATGATAGGGAGGGAGCGGCGGGCTCGTCAGCGGGGGAAAATCCCCGAGGCGGTCACGCCCGAGGAGGTCACGTCACGCCAGCAGGTTGCGGACGACCTGCCCGTGTACGTCGGTCAGCCGGAAGTCGCGGCCGGCGTACCGGTACGTCAGCTTCTCGTGGTCCACGCCCATCGCGTGCAGCAGGGTGGCGTGCAGGTCGTGGATCGACACCCGGTCCTCGACGGCCTTGAACCCGAACTCGTCCGTCGCCCCGTGGCACGTCCCGCCCTTGAACCCGCCGCCGGCCATGAACATCGTGAACCCGTACGGGTTGTGGTCGCGGCCGTCGCCGCTCTCGGACACGGGCGTGCGGCCGAACTCACCGCCCCAGACGACGGCCGTCGTGTCGAGCAGCCCGCGGCGCTTGAGGTCGCGGATCAGGGCGGCCGACGCCTTGTCCATGTCCGGGCACCGGGCCTTGAGGTTCTTGTTGATCCGGCTGTGGTCGTCCCACGGCTGGCCGGGGCCGTAGTACACGTGCACCGTCCGCACGCCCCGCTCGACGAGCCGGCGGGCCAGCAGGCAGCCCTGGGCGAAGTGGGTCGACCCGTACTCCTCGCGGACGGCCGCCGGCTCGGACCGGACGTCGAACGCGTCGGTCGCCTCGAACTGCATCCGGTACGCCGTCTCCATCGCCTGGATGCGGCCCTCCAGGAAGTCGTCTCCGCCGACGGCCGACTGGTGGTCGCGGTTCATGTCCCGGACGAGGTCGAGTTGCCGCCGCTGGGTCGGGCGGTCGAGCGACGGGTTCGTCAGGTACCGGATCATCCGGTCCGGCTCGACGACGTTGTCGTCGAACGCCGTGCCCTGGTGGCGGGCGGGCAGGAACCCGCTCCGCAGCCCCGGCCCGCCGCCCCCGCCGGGCGTGAGCACGACGAACCCGGGCAGGTCCTGGTTGGCCGACCCGAGCCCGTACGAGATCCACGACCCCATCGACGGGCGGGTGGCGGCGATGTTCCCGGAATGGAAAAGGCTGCGGGCCGGCGTGTGCGTCGGGTTGAACGTGTACATCGAGCGGACGACGCACAGGTCGTCGGCCAGCTCGGCCAGCTTCGGCAGCAGTTCGCTCACCTCCAGCCCCGACGCCCCGTGCCGCTTGAACGCGAACGGCGACGGCATGAGCCCGCCGGTCGTCCGCTCGGTCCGCAAATCGACGGCGGCCGGCCGCTGGCCGGCGTGCTGGGCCAGCGTCGGCTTCGGGTCGAACGTGTCGATTTGCGACGGCCCGCCCGGGAGGAACAGCACGATGTTGTGCGTCGCCCGCGGCGGGAAGTGCGGGGTTGGGGCGGTGCCCGCCGCCGAACTCGGCCGGGGCGACGGGGCACCGCCCGCCGACGGCGGCACGGCGGACGCGGCGGCGGCCAGTGCCGGGTCCTCGGCGAGCATGCCGAGCAGCCCGACCGACCCGAGCCCGGCCCCGAGGGACCGGACGAACGAGCGGCGGGAGACCGGCGGGAAGGCGGGCGGGGTCAGGGCCAAAACATCACCTCGTTCGTCGTCAGCAGGGCGTGGGCGAACTGGGCGAGAGTGCCGCCGCCGGCCAGGAACGCCGCCGCCCGCCGCGCCTCGGCGTCGGCCGGGTCGCGGGCGAGCGCCCGGCGGTACATCGCCGCCACCTTCGCCGCGTCGTCGACGTTGGCCCCACCGTCCGGGGCGGCCGCGGCAAACCGGAGCAGCGCGTCGGCCTGCCCCCGCACGAACGGGCTGTTCATCACGAACAGTTGTTGCAGCGGGGTCGTCGTCGCCTCCCGGCCCGGGCTGTGCATCGTCGGCTCGGGGAAGTCGAACAGTTGGAGCAGCGGGTTCACCCGCCCGCGGCTGATCCGGCCGTACACGGTCCGCCGGGCGTTGTCCGGCTGGTCGAGGTCTTGGGAAGGGCCGCCCGGCGTGAGGTCCAGCGTGCCGCCGGCCTGGAGCAGGGCGTCGCGGAACGCCTCGACGTCGAGCCGCCGGGGGTTCGCCCGCCACAGCAGCCGGTTCGTCGGGTCGGCGGCGAGCCCCTCGTCCCGCGGGCGGCTGGCCTGCCGGTAGGTGGCCGACAGGACGACCTCCCGGTGCAGCCACCTCATTGACCACCCCGCCGCGACGAACCGGGCGGCCAAGTCATCCAGCAGGGCCGGGTGGGTCGGCCGCTCGCCCTGGGCCCCGAAGTCGCTCGGGGTGGCGACGAGCGGCTTGCCGAGGTGCCAGCCCCACGCCCGGTTCACGATCACCCGCGCCGCCAGCGGGGCGGCGTCCGTGAACGTCCGCTCCGCCAGGTCCAGCCGCCCGGCCCCGCGGCGGAACGGCTCGTCGCCCCGGGCGGACAGCACGGACACGAACCGCCGCGGCACCACTTCGCCCGGACGGGTGACGTTGCCGCCGGGAAA
>JAQGHJ010000058.1 GCA_028288905.1 Phycisphaerales bacterium
CGGCGGCGCGGCGCAGCAGCGCCAGATCCTGCCGAGCCCGCTCTGACGCCTCCGACACGACCGGGGGAGTCGCGACGTCGACCGGTAGGCCGGGCTCGTCAGGCACCTCACCGGCCACGACCGACGCCCGGTCGTCGTCCGCGCCGCCGGCCGGGCTGGCGAGCGAGGGCGAGGATGGGTCGTCCGTCGTATTCATCGTTGCGCACGGGGGAAAGAATCTTCCGGGGCGGGGTGGGTAGGCAGGAACGTCGACGCGAGGTGGCGCGAACGAAGCCGCCCTCACGCAAGTTGCGGCCGGCCATCGGGTACGCCGACGAGACGACGCGGGAAAAGGTTCTCCAACGAGCTGTGCCGCCGGGATCGTTCGGCAGTGGGACGCGCCTGGCGTTCTGTGCCGTCCGCACCGACCGCCGATCGTCTCATAAGACAGCGGTTGAGCGCCGTACGCCTCGCTTTATCGTTAGCGTCGGTCCTCCATTTGGCACCGCTAATTTGCAAGCGGGCCTCACGGCCTCTCAGCTACCGATTTTCCCGTGATGCCGGTGGTTTGCAACCGTGGGGTCCCGCTTCAGCCGCGTTCCGACCCCCTCCATCCCGCCATGACGTGTCCTAAAGGGGCGGTTTCCTAACCCGTTCGTTCGAACCGTGAAACTTGACCTTATACTAACCGCCCGACAGGTAGCCACGATTTAGCTTCGTGCCGGGGTACTAGCCGGCCTTCGTAGGAACAGGAGGCGGTTCGCCCCAGCCGCCGGTTGCCCACATGACGCCCATGATCCGGGTCCGCCATCTTGCCCACAGCTCGTTGGCTGGCCAGTCTGGGCAGTACGCGTCCGGCCGCGTGCGGCTCGGGCGGCGGCCTGACAATGACGTCGTCTTCGACCCAAACCGGGATCGCACAGTGTCCGGGTACCACTGCGAGCTCGTGACCGAGGGCCACGAGCTGTTCGTGGTCGACGGCGGGTCGACGAACGGCACGTTCATCAACGGGCGGCGGATTGACGGCCGGGCTCCCGTGACCGCCCGGGATCGGATCATGCTCGGCGACCGGGGGCCACTGCTCGCCGCGTCGATGCACCCGGCCGGCACGGCGGACGACGTAACCCCCACTACCGAATGGGCCCCGACCACAATCCTGGGCGAGGCGGTCGGCAGCCTCGGAGCTTGGGACGAGGAGGTTACGTCTCGCGAGCCCCCCGCTGTTGCCGGCCGTCACCCGGTTCCGGAGCCGGTCGGATTGTTGGATGCGCCCGTCGATCCGCCCGATCCCGATCGGCCAGCCCCCAGTTCGAACGGCGGCGGAAGCCGTGCCAAGGTCGAACACCCATCCGGCGTTCCCGCCCCACTCGCCGGCAAGACGTCCGTCGGCATGGGCACGTTGATGACCGAGCTGAACCGGGTTGCTCGGCGGGAGCGGCGGCGGATGCTCGTCATCGGGGTGCCGCTGGCCGTCGCCGTTGCGGTGGGGGTGGCCTTCGTCGTGGTAGTGCGGACGGGCCGGGGGATCGGCGGCGGCCAAGCCGGGACCGGTCCGCCGGCCGGCCAGTCGGACTGGGCCAGCGTGCTGGGGCCGCGGAAGTCGGCCGTGTACCTCGTCGTGCGGCAACGGCCCGGCAAGGCCGACCGCGGGCTCGGGACGGCTTGGGCCGCCGCCGGGGGTCGGCTGGCGACGAATGCCCACGTGGCCGAGACGTTCGCCGAACTGGAGCCGGGCGAGTCGCTCGTCGCCCGCAGCAACACGAGTCCGCCGATCGATTTGAAGGTGACGGGGGTGACGGTTCACCCGGCGTACGTCGAGTTCGAGCGGCTCCGCCGGGCCCACCTCCCGCTGGACGCCGAGACCGGCAGGCCGCTGAGTTACCCTGCCCCGTACGACGTGGCCCTGATGTCCGTGAACGGCCCGGCCGACCCCGCCCACCACGCCGCGGCGGGCGGGCCGCTGGAGATCGCCGATGCCCCCGGCCTGGCCCGCCTCGTCGAGCCGGCCGAGGTGGCGTACGTCGGGTTCCCGATGGAGGCGTCGGTCGAACAGGGCGTGAACGTGGCGGCGCCGGTCGCCCACCAGTTCGTCGGCAACCTGTCGCGCAAGACGGACATCTTCCTGGCCGCCGCCCCGGAGCCGCGGGCGAACTTTCTGCAGTACACGCTCGTCGTGCAGGGCGGGGCGAGCGGGAGCCCGGTGTTCGCCCGGGACGGGCGGGTGGTCGGGCTGATCAGCGGGAACGACCACTCGGTCGGCGGGCAGGCCGGCGGGCGGATCGCGATCACCGGCAAGTCGTTCGGCCCGCGCGCAGACGCCGTCCGGGACCTGCTCGACGGGACGGCCGCCGACCGCGTGGCGGCCGAGGCCCCGCTGTGGCGGAGTCACTTCCGGTCGCTGTTCGACCGGGCGGCCAAGGCCGGGCGATACGACGAGGTCGGGGTCGGTCGGACGTTCGCGGCGTTCGAGGCGTTGTCCGTCGCCCGGGCCGCCGCCGCCCCGGCCGGCCCACGGTTCGACCCCCAGCAGGCCCGCAACGTCCGCCGGTGGCTCGCCCTGCCCATCGACGGCCCCGGACCGGCCCACGCGCTGGTGACGACGACGCCTGCGGTCGACGAGGCCGGTGTTTACTGCGTCGTCGTCACGACCAACAACCCGGACCTGCTGCCCCGGCTCGACGTGGCCGAGGCCGACGCGGCGACCGCCGCCCT
>JAQGHJ010000071.1 GCA_028288905.1 Phycisphaerales bacterium
TGCGGCTCGTCGGCCGGCCGGGCGGCGGGGAGGGCGTGCCGGCGGCGGGGCCACAGCTCGACCCCGCCGAGCAGGCCCTTCGGCCGGAACAACATCATCGCGACCAGCAGCAGGGCGTACAGGATCATCCGGTACTCCGCGAACGCGCGGAGCCGCTCCGGCAGCAGCGTGAGCACGACGGCGGCCAGCACGGCCCCGCTGATGCTCCCGAGCCCGCCGAGCGTGACGATCGCCACGACCGCGATCGACTTGTCGAGCCCGAAGTACCCGGGCGTGATTGACCGCTCGTTCATCGCGAACAGCGCCCCGGCCACCCCGCCGATGAACGCCCCGACGACGAACGCCAGCACCTTCTGGCGGGTCGGGTCGACGCCGACGGCCGACGCGGCGATCTCGTCCTCCCGGACGGCCATGATCAACCGCCCGCGGGCGCTGTACGCCAGCCGCCACACGGCCAGGGCGGCGACGAGGGCGACGCCGTACAGCCAGGCGAAGTCGGTGTACTTCGGGATGCTCGTCAGCCCCAGCGCCCCGCCGAACGGGGCCGAGTTCTGGATCGCGATTCGGATGATCTCGGCCAGCCCGAGCGTGGCGATCGCGAGGTAGTCGCCGCGGAGCCGGAGGGTGGGGATGCCGACGACGAACCCGGCCGCCGCGGCGAACGCACCGCCGCCGAGCAACAGCACGACGTAGCACGCGGGTCCTCGCAGCCCGGCCGGCAGGGCGGCGCTGAGCCACGCGGCCGCCGGGCCGGCGGCCGCCATCGCCTTGTCGTACCCTGCCGTCAGGAACGCCGCCGCCCGGGCCCAGACGAGGTGGGCGGGGTAGGCCGCGACGTCGGCGTACTTCGACGCCTGGGCCAGGTCCCAGACGATCCACGCCAGCCCGGCGAGCATCAGCAGGGCGGGGGCCTGGGCGTGGAGCCGGCGAGTTCCCCGCAGCGCCCACAGCAGCCCGAACACGAGCCCCGCCCCGGCCGCCAGCGCCACTCCCAGGCTGACGTAGAACGCCAGCACGCCGAACGGGTGGTCGATCACCCGCATCGCCGCGGGGGTCGAGCCGAGGTGGGCGTGGACCTTGGCCGGGTAGGCGGCAAGGTAGGCCCCGACGGCCATGAACCCGGCGTGCCCGAGCGAGAACTGCCCGCTGAACCCGTTGATCAACTGCAGCCCGACGGCCAGCACGATGTTGAACCCGATGAGCGTGACGACCCGCTGGTCGTACGGGTCGACATTGCCGGACCGCTCGACGAACCACCCGAGCCCGACGAGCGCGAGGAGGACGAGCGGCACCGGCCCGTTCGCCAGCAGGCTGGCGAGCCGGCCGGTGGGCGAGGCGGTTGCGAAGGCCACGCTAGAGGCCGGTCCGACGGGGTCGACCGGCGTGCCCGTTCCGCCGGGCCCGGCCGGCGCGGGCGACCCGCCGGGGGCGTCGGCGGGCGAGACGTCGGCGGGGGCGGGGGGCATGGCAGAACCTTCGGGGACAGATTCAGGAAGTGCGGAGAGGCCCGCCCGTCCGTGACACGGGCTTCCAGCCCGTGCGTGCTCAGCCGGCACTTCGGAGCCGCTAGACGCTCGATGGCTTCGACTGAGAGGTGCGTCCGCACGGGCTGGAAGCCCGTGTCACGGACGGGCGTTATCGACGTCCCACGGCAACCCATCCGTCGAAGGACGGCGACTCCGCCGACCCGGTCACACCTTCTCGACCACGTTCCGGCCGAACAGCCCGGCCGGCTTCACGAGCAGGATCGCGATCAGCACGACGAACGCGACCGCCTCTTTGTAGTTGCTCCCGCCGGGCAGGTAGCCGACGACCATCGTCTCGATCACGCCCAGCAGCAGGGCGGCGACGACGGCACCGGTGATGTTCCCGATCCCGCCGAACACGGCCGCCACGAACGCCTTGATGCCCGGGAACAGCCCCATCAGCGGTTCGACCTTCGGGTACTTCACCGCGTACAGGATGCCGGCGACGGCCGCCAGCACCGACCCGAGCACGAACGTCAGGCTGATGATCCGGTTGATGTTAATGCCCATCAGGGCAGCCGTGTCGAACCGGAACGACACGGCCCGCAGTGCCAGCCCCTGCTTCGTCCGCAGCACGACGTACGACAGGGCCAGCATCAGCCCCAGCGCCACCCCGAGCACCAGCGCGTCCACCCGTCCGACCTGAACGCCGGCCACCGTGAACAGCGGCTTCGTGATGCCGGCCCCGAGCAGCCCGACCGGGAACGCCTGCGGCGTCGCCCCGAACATCTTCGGGTGCTGGGCCCCGTACTCCAGCAGCAGCGAAATGCCGATCGCCGTGATGAGCGAGTTGATCCGCGGCTTGTCCCGCAGCGGCCGGTACGCCAGCCGCTCGATCAGGAACCCGAGCGCCCCGCACCCGACGACGGCCAGCGTCGCCACCAGCCCGAACGCCAGCCACGACTCGGTGACACCCTCCGGCCCGACGAACCCGAACGCCCGGGCGAGCACGAGGCACAGCACCGCCCCGACCATGAACACGTCGCCGTGGGCGAAGTTGATCAGCTGCAACACCCCGTACACCATCGTGTACCCGACCGCGATCAGCGCGTAGATCGCGCCGACCGACAGCCCGTTGACGAACTGCTGGAGGAACTCCTGCATGGGAGGAAGAAAGTCTGAAGTGTGAAGGCTGAAGTCTGAAGGAACGGGAACGACGCCACGTGGAAGCCCGAGTCTGCCCCGGCCCGTCCGGCCCCTTTCAGACTTCGCACTTCACACTTCAGGCTTCCTTCCTACTCCGGCTTGATCGTCGACACGTGCTTGAACTTGCCGTCCTCGATCTTGAGGATGACGATCGGCTTCTTCGCGTTCCGCTCGGCGTCGATCGTGATCACGCCGCTGGCCCCGGGGAAGTCCTTCGTCGCCGCCAGCGCGTCGCGGATCGCCTTCGGGTCGGTCGACTTGGCCCGCTTGATCGCGTCGGCCATCAGCTTCATCGCGTCGTACCCGAGGACGGCCATCGCGTCCGGCGTCTTGGGGCTGCCGTCCGGGTTCTTGTACTTCGCCCGGTACGCGTCCACGAACGCCTTCACCTCGGGCCGGGTCTCCTCGGCCGCGTAGTGGTTCGAGAAGTAGCTGCCGTTGACCGCCGGGCCGCCGATCTTCACCGTCTGGTCGCTGTCGAACCCGTCGCACCCGAGCAGCGGGACCGCCAGCCCCAGCTCCTTCGCCTGCTTGGCGATCAGCCCCGCCTCGACGTAGTACCCGGTGACGAAGATCGCCTCCGGGTTCGCCCCTTTGATCTTCGTCAGCTGGCTCGTGAAGCTGACGTCCTGGCTCTCGGTATAGCTCTCGGTGGCCACGACCTCGCCGCCGCCGGCCTTCACGGCGGCCGTGATGAAGTCCCGCAGCCCGGTCCCGTAGTCGCTGTTGATCGGGAACAGCACGGCGAACCGCTTGAGCTTCAGGTCCTTGAGGGCGAACGTCGCGATCGCCTTGCCCTGGAACGTGTCCGTGTAGCACGACCGGAAGATGAACTCGCCCTGCTGGGTGACCTTCGGGTTCGTGCTGCCGGGGGACAGCATCGGGATGCCGGCCGCCTCGGCCTCGGGGGCCATCGCGATCGACCGGCTCGACGAGATCTCCCCGATCAGCGCGACGACCTTGTCCCGGGTGAGCAGCTTGTTGGCGGCCGTCTTGGCCTGGTCGGGGACGGACGCGTCGTCCTCGGTCTTAACCTCGACCTTCTTCCCGAGCACGCCGCCGGCCGCGTTCACCTCGTCGAGCGCCAGCCGCAGCCCCTCGTCCGAGCTGACGCCGAACGTGGCCGTCCCGCCGGTCATGGACGCGACTTGCCCGACGACGATCGTGGCCGCGTTGGCACCGGCCCCGCCGGACTGGCGGTTGCACCCGGCGGCGGGGAGGAGCAGACCGGCCACGAGGGCCGGGACGGCGGCGGCCGCGAGCAGGGCCGCCGTGAGGCGATTGCGCATTCGAATCTCTCCGGAAGGGCGAGGCGGGGTGGCGCGGGGAATGTATCGGGGCGGGGCGGGGCGGGCAAGGCGAGCGGTCGGCGTGCCCGCGCGTCCGCCTCAGGCCCATCCGCTTCCCGCCCGCGCGGCACGCCTGTACATTCCCCACCGGCCTGGCCGGCGCGACCCGCGCCCGCCGGGCCGCCTACGGAGCGGACGGACATGCCCCTCGACGCCAGAGCCACCCTTGTCGGAACCGCCCTCCTATTGTCCGCCGCCGGCGCGGCCGCGGCGGACGGCGTCCCGCCCGCCGCCCG
>JAQGHJ010000141.1 GCA_028288905.1 Phycisphaerales bacterium
GTCGGCGGCGGCGTACTTGGTGACGGCCCGGGCGGACTGCTTCTCCCGCCACGCCCACAGCGCGTCGTCCCGCGGGTCGACGGCCAGCCGCGAGTACGGGAGCAGCGCCCGGGACCACAGCCGCCGGCCGGTCGCCAAGTCCACGCACGTGACGATGCGGAGCCGGCCGGTCGCGTCCCGCCCGATCGGCAGGTCCTTCCGGGCGATCGGCACCCAGGCCCGCGACGGCCCCGGCGGCTGGGTCGGGTCCTCGAACGACCCGAGGTAGCCGTGCTGCTTGCCGATCACGACGAGCTCGACCGGGGCGGCCGAATAATCCAGCTCCCACTCGTCCGGGGACGCCTGGGCCCGGGCCCGTTCGGCGTCGCAGGCGGCGACCACCTTAGCCAGATCATTGGCCTCGACGGCCGCCGCCACGGCCGGCGGCAGGTCGCCCCGCGGGAGCGCGGCCAACTGGTCGGCCGCGGCCGTCACGGCCCTGGGGGTCGGCCCCGTCGCCGGTGCCACGCGGGACGTCGCAGTGGTCGGGGCTGTGGCGGGCGATGTGGCCGGTGCCGCCGTGGGGGCGGCAGGTGCCGTCGGGGCCGCGCCCGCCACGCGTAACCATGCGGCCGCAACCGCGAACGTGACGAGGGCCCTGGTCCGACGGGTTTGCATCGCTGGTCCTTCTGCTCCGGCGGTCGGACCGCCCTCTCGTCGTGAGCGTTCTTCACGGGGGGCATGCCCCGCGTGCGGTCGCGGGTGCTCCGGGTGGGGTCTCGTGCCGGCGACGGCGGCGTTCACCCCCGCACCGCCCCCGCCCGCCCGGCCTCGACGGCGAAGGTCGCCCGTTTCACCACCCGCCCGCCGGGCTTCGTCACGTCCTCGACGGCGACGTAATCGCTCACCCACTTGCCCGGCGTCACCGTGCAGCGGACGTACCCCCGCTCGGCGTTGTGGTACTTCACGCACGGGTTCTCGGCCAGCGTCGTCGCCAGGCTCTTGGGGTGGTCGACCCCGTTCCCGCCGCTGCTGATCGACGTACCGACGAACTCGGTCGCGACGACCGGCTGTTCCGGGCGGCGGTCGTCCGGCCGCAGGTCGTTCACCCAATTCGAATGGATGTCGCCGGTCAGCACGACCGGGTTGGCGATCTTGCGGTCGCCGAGGAACTTGACCAGTTCCATGCGCTCGGTCGCGGCCGAGCCCCATTGGTCCATCGAGTAGGCGTGTTCGGGGCCGGGCTTGCGGTCGACCATGCCCATCATCACCTGCTGGGCGAGCACGTTCCACGTCGCGGTCGACTTCGACAGCGACGCCTGGAGCCACTCCCGCTGCGGGCGGCCGAGCAGGGTGTTCTTCGGCTCCAGGGCGGCGGCGTCCAACTCGCTCGGCTTCTCGTCGTGCGGCTGGTCGGTCCGGTACTGGCGGGTGTCGAGCACCTGGAACTCGGCCAGCCGGCCGAACCGGCTCGTGCGGTACAGGGTCAGGTTCGGCCCGCTCGGCAGGCAGGCCCGCCGCAGCGGCATCGCCTCGTAGTACGCCTGGTACGCGGCCGCCCGGCGGGCCAGGAACGCAGCGTGGTCGATCTTCCTGTTCGGCGGCGACGGCACGTCTCCGGCGTAGTTGTTCGCCACCTCGTGGTCGTCCCACGTCACCACCCACGGGCACCGGGCGTGGGCCGCCTGCAGCAGCGGGTCGGCCCGGTACTGGTTGTGGCGGGCCCGGTACTCGGCCAGCGTGTGGGTCGCCCGGGTGCCGGAATGCTGGCGAATCGGCTTGGCGCCCGGCCCGCCCTCGTAGATGTAGTCCCCGAGGTGGACGACCAGATCCAGCTCGTCCTGGGCCAAGTGTTCGTAGGCAGTGAACAGCCCGGCCTCGTAGTGCTGGCAGGACGCGAACGCGAAGTTCAGCGCGCCCGGGGTCGCGTCGGCCGGCGGGGCGGTGCGGGTGCGGCCAATTGGGCTGGTCGCGTCCCCGGCTTTGAACCGGTACCAGTACCACCGGTCCGGCCGCAGCCCGTCCACCTCGACGTGGACCGCGTGCCCCAGGTCCGGGGCGGCGACGGCCGTGCCGCGCTGGACGACTTTCCGCATCCCGTCGTCCTCGGCCACCTCCCACGCCACGTTTACCGGTACCGGCGGCATGCCGCCGCCCGGCTCCAGCGGGGCCGGGGCGAGGCGGGTCCACAGGACCATGCCGGCCGGCTCCGGGTCGCCGGACGCGACGCCGAGGGTGAACGGGTCGGCCCCGCCGAACGCGGCCCGGGTGGCCGGGCGGGTGGCGGCCGACGCCACTCGGTCCGCCAGCAGCGGCAGGGCGGCCAAGGCGACCCCGTACGCCAGGAACAGCCGGCGGGACACGCCGCCCTCATGGCGAACGGCGGAGCGGAGGTCGGACAGGTCGAGCATGGGGGCGGCCTTTGGGTCGGGGCGAACGGGATCGCAGGGTTCGGACTGAAACGGGTGCCATGGGCTGCGGTACCCCGATGCCCGTGGCGAGCGTCGGGCGGACCGGCAGGCTCGATGACGAGCCGGAAAGGCCTCGCCCGGCCACGGGCAGGCGTGTACGTCAGTCCATGGCACCCGACCAGCCAACCCGTGCCTACTGCACCATTCACGGAGCGGTCGGACACGGGACGGGCGGCGGTCTGGCCGGGTCCGGCTTAATGACGTTGTATACCGTCAGTCGAGAACGGCGTGCGGCCCTCACGGGAACTTCGT
>JAQGHJ010000089.1 GCA_028288905.1 Phycisphaerales bacterium
CCAACTCGTCCATCACGAGCGGCGACAGGAACGTGACGGCCAACTCCACCGGCCCGGCATCGAACGTGTAGAACGTCCGCGTCGGCAGCACCCGCACGCCCGTCTGGACGGCCGCCTCGCGGGTGCCGGGGTAGGTGCCCATGAACCGCATCGGCTTGCCGTCGACCCGGACGAGCCCGCACATGCCGTGGACGTGCCCGGTCCAGTGCTTCGGCCAGTCGTCGGTCAGCCGGTCGGCGAACGACCAGGCGGACAGGTACGGGTCGTGGGTGACGAGCGGGACAGCCGGGGCGCGGAGGGGGGCGGGGTCGGCGACGGGCGTCGTCTGCCCGCCCGCGGAGCGAGCGACCGCGGCGGCGGCGAACGCGGCGGCTAGCAGACCGGTCGCTCGGGCGCGCTGCACCCACCCGGTTCCGGCGAGTGGCGGAACGGACACCCCGTGCGGTTGGTTGCGAACAGTCGTCATAGAGGGTTCCCTGTGATAGGTCGATGAGGGATCGTGGCGGCCCGCGGCCTGGGGGCCATTGTTCCGACCGCCCGCACGCCCGCAATCGCGTGGCCCAAAGCGAGAACGGCACGCGGGCGCGTCGGCCCGCGTGCCGTTCGTGTGCGGACGCCCGTCCAAAGGTCGTGCCTGGCCCGCGCCGTCAGAAGAAGAACCGCTTGTCGCTGTCGCTGCCCGGGTAGCCCCGCTGCTTCATGTCAGAGAACGGCCGCCACGCCGCGTGCCCGTCCAGGAACAGGATGTTCCCGCCCATCGGCGTCTTTAGGTCCGTCCGCATGTGGCTGGTGGCGTCCGGGAGCTGCCCGAACCCGCCGATCACCTTCTGGAAGCTGTCGTTGCTCACCGAGTACAGCACCGCGTCGGACGCCAGCTCCCGCTCAGCGGCCCGGTTCATGGTGATCTTGTCGACGTAAGTCCGCGGGAAGTTCGGATTGGGGTTGGGGTTGTCCAGGAACGGGGACGGGTTGATCTGCCCCGGGTACGTCTGCCCGGCCGGCAGCGTGTCCGGCCGCCGCTTGTGGTACAGGAAATAGCCGACGACCGAGTACCCGCTAAAGTTCCACAGCCCATCGTGGTTCCGGTCAGTGCTCGGGCAGTAGAAGTTGTCGCGGACCGACCCGTTGTCGACAAGGGCGTCCCGGGTCGTCGTCGGGATGTCCCAGAACCAGCTGGCCGACCCGTCCGGGGACAGCATGTGCATCGGGAGCTTGCCCTTGTGCTGGTTGGCGTAGATCTGGTACGCCATCCCGAGCTGTCGGATGTTGCTCAGGCACTTGATGATCTTCGCCTGCTCCCGCGCCCGGCCGAGGCTCGGCAGCAGGATGGAGATGAGCAGGGCGATGATCCCGATCACGACAAGCAGCTCGACGAGGGTGAACCCGCCGCGGCGCGAGGTGAGAGAACGGCGGTGTGGGGCGGCGTACGACATGACGGGTCTCCACGGGGGGAAGTGCGGGCTCGCCGGTGGCCGGCGGCCGCGGCGGCGCGTCGTGCGATCGGGCGTCCGAGACGTGTGTGCGGCACCCGAGGGCCACGCGGCCCCCGGAAGGGTTCTGCGGCGTCATACGGCGGCGCGGGCCGCCGCCCGCCGCCGGCGGGCCAACAGGCCCAGGGCGGCGGCACCGAACAGCCCGACGGCGGCCGGTTCCGGGACGGCCGTCAGGACGACGTCGTTCCCGGTCCCGCCGGTGTAGCTGACGGTGAACGGGACGCCGCCGGCGAGCACCTGCCCGCCCTGGGCGATGCCGGCGAACGTGCCGGTGATCGCCCCGGCCGTCTGGTTGTCGACGATCATGAACTGCTGGCCGGCCGCCGGGACGAACGCGTTCAGCAGCGTGACGGCGAGCGTCGCCCCGCCGAGGCCGACGGCCCCGGTCGACGCGACCTGGTCGTAGTCGGTCCCGGCGACCGCCCCGCCGATCTCGACCGCCAGCGTGCTGGCGGCCCCGCCGGCCAGGGTCAGGCCGCCGACGGTCATCCGGCCCGGGCTGTTGCCCGGGGCGACCGTGGCGGACGAGATGCTGACCGGGCCGGCGATCGTGCCGGACCCGCCGAGCGTCCCGCCGGTGGTGGCCGTCGCCCCGCCGGTCAGCGACCCGTTCACCAGCAGGGTGCCGGCGGTGGCCGTCGTGGTCCCGGCGTACGTGTTCGCCCCGCCGAGCGTCAGCGTGCCGGCCCCGACCTTGGTGATCCCGCCGCTGGCTAGCGGTGCGGCCGTCAGGGCGACCGTGCCGGTCGTGGCGGCCGTGCCCGGGACGCCGCCGAGCAGTGTGACCGTCGGGGCGGCCGCGTACCCGGTGCCCGGGTTGGTGACCGTGATCCCGGTGACGACGCCGCTAGCGTTCACCGTCGCGACCGCGGTCGCGCCGACGCCGGCGTCGCCGGTCGCGGGCGTGATCTGAACGACCGGGGTGGTCGTGTACCCGGTGCCGCCGGCCGTCACGGCGACCGTCGCCAAGCCGTTGCCGGTCGGGGCGGCCAGCGACTGGTTGATCGTGACCGTCTTGCCGTTCGTGTCGATCGTCCCGCCGGCCGCCTGGACGTATGCCCCGGACGTGCCGCCGGTCAGGCCCTCCAAGAAGGTAGCGCTGTCGCCGCCGGCGACGAGTCGGCCGCCGTTGAAGAAGAACCGGCCGGTTCCGCCGCCCTTGAAGATCCGCCCGGCCGACAGCGTGCCCCCGCCCGGCGTCCCGGTCCCGAGGACGAGCGTGCCGAACCCGCCGGGGGTGGGGGGCGTGGCGGTGGTGGCCGGGGCCCCCAGCCCGAGCTGCACCCCCTTGGCCGGGTTCACCGTGACCACGCCGGTCCCGCCGATGACCGCGTACCCGGTCCCCTGCTCGGCCACGATGAACGACCCGCCGGCGTTCGGGTTGTCGTACGTGCCGCCGAGCACGTTCAGGTACCCGTTGCTGCCGGTGAACCGGGCGACGGACGGGAAGTCGCTGCTCAGCGTGACGGCCCCGCCCGTCTGGGTCAGCTGGCCGACTCCGTACGACCCGACCTGGAGGTTGGATGCGCCGGCGGTGAGAGTCCCGGCGGACAGGTCGTACGTGCCGACGGCGGCCGGGTTGTTCGCGTCGCCGCCGCCGATCCGCCACTCGTTGCCGCTGGTGCCCCGCTGCACCGCCCCGCCGGTCTGGCGGACGGCCCCGACGGCCGTGGCCTGCCGCCCGACGAACAGCGTGTTGGCCGTGACCGTGCCGCCCTCGATGAACAGCCGGCCGGTCGCGGTGTTCCACCCGACGTTCAGGTCGCCGGTGGACGTCAGCGCCCCGCCGTCCCGGACGGTGGCCGTGCCGGCCGTGCCGGCCCCGCCCTTGCCGACGAACACGGTCGGGCCCTGGGCGAGCGACCCGGGCCCGGTCACGAGCAGCGTCCCGGTCGTCCCGGCGACGTCGCTGACGTTGAAGTCCTGGCCCGCGACCGTGAACTTCGCCCCGCCCTGCACGGTCAGCGACCCGTTGTCCCCGGTCGCCTGCCCGACCGAGATGTACCCGCCCGTGGTCACGCTGGCGGCCGGCCCGTCGAGCACGACCCCGCCTTGGTTGACGAAGAAGTTCTGCTTCTGCGGGAAGGCCTGCTGGAGCGTGAGGGTGCCGGCCCCCTGCTTGAAAAACGCGCCGGTCGCGGCCGCCGGGCCGCCGATCGTGCCGGCCCAGGTCACGTTGTTCCCGTTCGTGTTGACGGCGAGGTCCCCGCCGTTAACGGCCAACGTCTTGCCGCCGCTCGTCAGGTCGGTCGTGTTCCCGGTCGGGTACACGTAGTTCAGCCGCCCGCCGCCCGCCTTGGTGATCGGGCCGGACCCGGTGACGGCCGCCCCGAGCGTGACCGTCTGCCCGTTCGTATCGATCGTCGCCCCACCGGCCCCGACGTCGAGGTTGAAG
>JAQGHJ010000096.1 GCA_028288905.1 Phycisphaerales bacterium
CGACGACTACCACCGAACTCGCCATCATCGGCGCCGGCAACATGGCCGAGGCGATCGCCCGGGGCATCCTCCGGGCCAAGCTCCTGACGCCCGACCAACTGGTAGCAGCCGACGTGTCCGCCGACCGACGGGCGGTGTTCGCCGGCCAGCTGGGCGTCCGGGCGGTCGAGTCGAACGCCGAGGCCGTCCGCGGGGCGAAGCGGGTGCTGCTGTCGACCAAGCCGCAGACGATGCGAGCCGCCCTCGACGGGCTCGCCGACGCCCTGCCGCAGGACGCGGTCCTGATCTCGATCGCGGCCGGGATCAGTTCGACCTTCATCGAGCAGGCGCTGGGCCGCGGGGTGAACTGGCGGGTGATCCGGACGATGCCGAACACGCCGATGCTCGTCGGCCAGGGCGTGGTCGGGCTGAGCCGCGGCACCCACGCGTCCGCCGCCGACGCCGCCGACGCCCGCCGGCTGTTCGAGGCGGCGGCATCGGTCATCGAGGTGCCGGAGGACCAGTTGCACGCCGTCACGGCCGTCAGCGGGTCCGGGCCGGCCTACTTCTTCCTGCTGGTCGAGCAGATGGTGAAGGCGGGTGTCGAACTGGGCCTGAGCCCCGCCCACGCCCGCGAGCTGGCCGCCCGCACCGCGCTGGGGGCCGGCGCGATGCTGACCGGCTCGACCGACGACCCGGCCGAGCTGCGGCGGAAGGTGACGAGCCCGAACGGCACCACCCACGCCGCGATCGTCCACATGGAGCAGGCCGGCGTCCCCGCCGCCATCGCCGAGGCGGTCAAAGCCGCCGACCGCCGCAGCCGAGAGCTGGGCGTGTGAACGGCGGCGGCGGCGGCGGCGGCGACACCGCCGGCCGACCAGCACCTCCCCCCTTCGCTCGCCGACGCTCGTTCCCAACCGCTTCACCTGACCAGGAACACGCCCGTTTCCCGGACGGGTAACTTGGGCAAACCTTCCTGTTCCCGGACCACCCCACCGGCCGATCCTAAGACGTGGCCCGCCCGACCCGCGAACCCGCGGAGTCGGCCGGGTCCGCGTTCGGGACGGGCACCCGCCCGTCCGGCCACGGGATGTTTACACGGGGTCGCCCGACATGAAGGGTTCGCTCGTCCACGGATCGCTCGCCGCCGCGTTCACCATCACCCGGGCCGGCCTCCGGTCGGCCGCTGTCACCGTCGCGACCCTGGCGGGCGTCGCCGCCGTCGGGTCGGCCGGCGGGTGCGCCGCCAACGTCCGCCCGGCTCAGCAGATGCTCGACCCGGTGTCGGTGTTCATCGGGGACTACGGCGTCCACTCCAGCCTGTTCCTGCCGACGACGGACGGGCGGTACGTCGAGTACGCGTTCGGGGACTGGGGGTACGCGGTCGAGAACCACAACGGCCCGCAGGACGCGATCGGGGCGCTGACCGTCAGCCAAGGGGCTGGCTTCGGCCGCGTCTACCACGACAAGGCCGCCGGCCGGGACGAGCCGAACCCGCCGCACAAGCCGTCGTCGTACCAGCGGGTGGCCTGCGAGCGGTCCGACGTGTACGCCCTGGTCGACCGGCTGGACGTGCGGTACGAGCACGCGGCCGAGCGGCACGGCGAGCCGGTGCTGAACCCCGAGACCGGCATCGCGTGGGTGCGAGATGACCAGCGGTACAGCATCGCCAACAACTGTAACCACATGACGGCCCGGTCGCTGGAAGAACTGGGCTGCCGCGTGTCGGGAACGGTGGTGTGGTCGAACTTCAAGGTGAAGGAGCCGACGCAGGCGGCAACGCCCGCCGCGGGCCCGGACGGCTCCACCGCGGCAACGACCACCGGCCGCCGGACGGAATGGGCGTCGGTGGAGTAACGCTACTCGTCGGTGTCCTGAGGGTCACCCTACGACGGGCCTGCCCCTTCAGATTTCACCCTCACCCGCCGCCCCTCGATCGACAGCCGCCCCGCCTGGAACAGCCGGATCGCCTCCGGATAGGCGATCCTCTCCTCCTCAAATACGCGGGCAGCCAGCGTCTCCGGCGTGTCGTCGTCCCGCACCGGACAGGTGCGCTGGAGGATGATCGGGCCCTCGTCGTACCCGTCGTCGACGAAGTGGACGGTGCAGCCGGACACCTTGCACCCTCGGGCGAGGACCGCCTCGTGGACCCGCCGGCCGAACATGCCCCGCCCGCCGAAGCTCGGCAGCAGGGCCGGGTGGATGTTCACCACCCGCCCGGCGTAAGTCGGCGGCACCCGCAACAGCGACAGCCACCCGGCCAGCACGACGAGGTCGACGCCCGCGTCGTCGACCAGCCCGAACACCTGATCGGAGAACGCGTCGGCCGAGTCGAAGTGGGCCCGCTCGACGACGAAGTTCATCACCTTCGCGTCCGCCGCCCGCTGTAGTCCTTTGATGCCGGGGCGCGACCCGACGACCACCCGCACCGCCGCCGACAAATCATGGGCGGCGATGACGTCCAGCAGGTTCTGCAGCGTCGTGCCGCCGCCGGATACGAGGACGGCGAGCTTGATCGGGGGGGTGGACATTCGGCGTCGCGCGAGAAATCACAGAACGGGAGGGCCGCCCGTCAGTGACACGGGCTTCCAGCCCGTGCGTGCAGGCCGGCATGCAGAGCGGCGGTGTGCCGAACCGGCTCACCCGGTTGACACTGGAGCCACCCCGCACGGGCTGGAAGCCCGTGTCACTGACAGGCGGCGTCGACGACCGGGTCACGCAGAGATCGCCCGCACGGCCGCCGCGTCGCGGGCGGTCAGATCGGGGTACTCGGGGTCGCTGCCGACGTCCCGCCGCCGCTTCCAGCTCCGGGCGCAGGCGGCGTACGCCTCCCGCCGGTCGACCACCTCGACCGTGGCGGCCGACCCGCCGGCGGTGGCGCCTTCGACGATCGAATACTCGCCACACCCGACGAGGTCGGCGAGGTCGACGCCGTACGCCTCCAGCTTGGCCTTGGTCGCCGCGTCGGCCACCGTGTA
>JAQGHJ010000100.1 GCA_028288905.1 Phycisphaerales bacterium
TCCCGGGCATCGAGCGGCGGGTGATGATGGTCACCGCCTGCCTGAACGCGATCTTCGAGAAGGAGCACACGCTCAGCCTCGAGCGGCTCAAGGCGCTGCCGAAGCGGGACGCCCGCCAGTTCCTCAAGGAGCTGCCGGACGTGCCGCCGTTCGTCGAGGCGTACACGATGTTGTTCGGCTTGGACGGGCACGCCGTTCCGGTCGATGAGACGTCGCTCGCGTACCTCAAGGACCACGGCGTGGTCGAGGCGGCGTCGACGGCCGACGAGGCCCAGCGGTTCCTCGAGCACACGGTCAAGAGCGAAGAGCACTACGACCTGTACGCCGCCCTCCGCCACGCCGCCGTCCCCGCGGCAGCCCCGGCCGGCATCGCCGAGCCGGCCAAGAAGAAGAAGTAGGACGAATTGCGGATTTCGGATTGCCGATTGCAGACTGGGATGCGGCCGACTGGCCGCCGCTCGTCTGCCTCAGCCAATCTGCAATCGGCAATGCGAAATCCGCAATCCCCATGACCGACCGCCTCCCCGAATCGACGCTCCGCCTCGGCCTGCCGAGCGGGTCCCTCCAGTCCGCCACGGTCGACCTGTTCGGCAAGGCCGGCTACCGCATCTCGATCCCCGACCGCAGCGTGTTCCCGCGGGTCGACGACCCGAAGATGTCGGCCGTCCTGTTCCGGGCCCAGGAGATCAGCCGCTACGTGTGCGACGGCATCGTTGACTGCGGGCTGACCGGGTACGACTGGATCGTCGAGAACGGGAACGACAAGGACGTGGTCGAGATCTGCGAGCTCGAGTACAGCCGGGCGAGCGTGAACCCGGTGAAGTGGGTGCTGGCCGTCCCGGAGGAGAGCCCCGTCAAACGACCCGAGGACCTGAATGGGTCCGTAATCGCCACGGAGCTCGTGAACGTCACCCGCCGGTACTTCGAGCAGCGGGGCGTGAAGGTCACAGTCGAGTTCTCCTGGGGCACGACCGAAATCAAAGCCCGGCTGCTCGACGCGATCGTGGACGCTACGGAGACAGGCAGCTCGCTCCGGGTGAACAACCTGCGGGTCGTCGACACGCTGCTGACGAGCACCACCCGGTTCGTCGCCAACCGAGCCGCCTGGGACACGCCGTGGAAGCGGGAGAAGATGGAGAACATCGCCATGCTCCTCCGCGGCGCGATCGACGCCCGTGCGAAGGTCGGGCTGAAGATGAACGTGCCTGAGGCGAGCCTGGTCGAGGTGCTGGCGATCCTGCCGGCCGAGAAGAGCCCGACCGTCAGCCGGTTAGCGGACCAAGCGTGGGTCGCGGTCGAGGTGATCCTGGAGGACAAGCAGGAGCGGGAGCTGGTCCCCGCCCTGAAGCGGGCCGGCGCGACGGGGCTCATCACCTACCCGCTGAACAAAGTCATCGCCTGATCAATTGTCCCGACCCGGAGAGATGCGCGAACCCTTCTAGCGTTCGGGCTCGACCTGCCGTTCAAGCCACTGGCCCAATCAATGCCGCCATCCGCCCCGTCACCCCGTTCTCCCGCCGGTGGGAGAAGAACTCTTCGGCGTCGCGGAACGTGCACCGGTCGGTCGTGTCGATCGCCCCGACATCCACCCCGGCCGCCAGCAACTGCAGGCGAATGCCCCCGCGCAGGTCGGCCATCGCCTTGCCGGCGTTCGCCGACGGCTTGAGCAGCCCGGCCGCGTCCCCGCCGAACGCCCGCTCGAACTCCGCCGCCACTTCCGGCCCGACCTCAAAGGCGTCGAACCCGATCGACGGCCCCACCGCGGCCACCAGCGGGACGCCGGCGCCGCCGGCACCGGCGCGGCCCGTCGCCGGCCCCGCCTCGCCCGCCGACCGCCGCAGCGCCTCGACCGCCTTCGTCACCACACCCGCCACCACCCCGCGCCACCCGGCGTGGACGGCCGCCACCGCCCTCCCGTCGGCCGTCGCCAGCAACACCGGCACGCAGTCCGCCACCCGCACCGCCGCCACCCGGCCCAGGTCCGTGCAGACGACCGCGTCCGCCTTCGCGTGGTGGTCAAACGCCGCCCCAGCCGTCGCGACCACCACCCGGTCCCCGTGTACCTGATGCACGAACGCCCTCGCCCGCCCGACGGCCCCGATCGCCGCGTGCAACCGGTCGTAGTTCAGCGGGATGTTCGCCGACGGGTCCTGGACCGGGCACCCGTTAGGGTTCCCGAGGTTGAGCGAGGCGAACGGCCCGGCGCTAATGCCGCCGACGCGGGTGCTGAACCCGTGCGGAATGCCGACGGCGGCCAAGGCGGGGGATCGGTAGAAGACCACGCCGTTGGGGGCGACGATCCGAGACAAAACAGGCATTGGGACGATTGTAACCGTTTCCACGGCACCATCCCCCGCGTCTACCCCAAGTCCGCGGCCCCCTACGACGACGCCCGAATCGGACCGACTCGATCTGTTGGACCTTGTGCCCAATCGGAGATGTTGCTCGATCGAGCTAACGTCGCCGGCGGACCCGCGACACGACAAACGCACCCAGCTCGGTCCGCCCCGTTTGCCGCAGCGCAGGCTGCTGCTCGGCCCCGGCCTTTCCATCCACGTTTTCAGTCAGCGCGCTTCAAGGAACGAAATCCCGGCGCACCGGTCATCGTCCCGTCCGCCGCTACTGCCAAGTCGATGTTGCCCGTCGGTGCCTTCACGGTGACCTTGTCACCCGCGACCGTACACGGGTAACCATTCGTCGCCCCCGCCTTGACGTTCGTGATGTACGCCGTATCGCCCTTCAGTTCCACAACGGTTACGCCCTTGTCGTTCTTGTAATTTCCGTCGATTCCGCTCTTGCCCTTCGAAGTGCTTGACTTGCTGCAGCCGCCGGCCGCGAGGAATACAGCGCAGACCACGACCGCTAGAACTTTTCGGGGAGACACCACTGTCATGCTGGATCCTCCGTCCGTATTCGATGTGACCGTCCTTCGATCGGACGGCTTTGCCCCTGCAGTCACGCAGCCGCGCGGATGGTAACGCGGGCGATGACGAACTGCGAGTACATGATCGCCGTCGGCTCCGCCTTTACCTCAACGCGACTGTGACGCCGAATTTGGAAGTGTGCCAACATGGGCGGCAGGAGTGAAGAGTCTCGGTAGTCGAAACGCCAGATTGAACCACACGGCCAAGTCGAGCCCCGCCCGCATCACCATTGCCCGCCGGGTCAAGACCGCCGGCACCCGCAAGCGGAATTTACATCACCGACCGTTGATTGAAATCATGGTCGCCCGATGCCAATAGGTAGGGCCCACTGGCCTTAACGTTATATACGCGCAATGCTGAAGCCTCGATAATTATCTCTTGACGGGCGGGTTTAAAATGGATTAGCGTTGTCCAAAGTTCGGCGTGGGATACGCGGAATCCCCTCACATCGCCGAGTCGTGAAATCAGAAGCTTGATTCGGCGCTAAGGCGCCATCCATACGTCAATTCGGATGCCGACGGTGTTCGCCGGCGTCATTGGCCCGGGTAGAAGCCTGCGGAAGTTCGCCGATCGGTTGTCGGCTATTCGGAACGCGCGCCGTCCCCCGCTCGGGGCTGATGGTCGCACGTCCCGTGGCGGCCGACACTGTCATCCCATTCCGTCCATCTCGGACCGAACGGCGGAAGGCTCGCGGGCGGTTGCCCACACATCGCGAGGAGCGACGCTATGTCTCACGAACGCACGCAAACGAGGCCGACCGTCCGTCGGTCGTCCAAGGCCGGGTTCACCCTGGTCGAACTTCTGGTCGTGATCGGCATCATCGCGCTGCTGATCTCCATCCTGCTGCCGTCCCTGAACCGGGCCCGCGAGCAGGCGAACCGGATCAAGTGCGCGAGCAACCTGCGGCAGATCGCCATGGCCGCGATCATCTACGCCGGCCAGGACACCCGGAACAACGGGAAGTTCCCCCGCACCTATTTCAACGTGGGCAACTCGCAGAACAGCGTTGCGCACACGGGCGGCCAGGGGAACGGCCCGACGAACAGCGCCTACAGCATCTCGGCCCCCGGGACGCCGGTTGGCGAGAACAACGTCCCGGCGTCGCTGTACCACTTGCTCAAGAGCAGCGACCTGACCGCCGAGGTGTTCAACTGCCCGAGCACGAACGCCACCCGGGCGTACTCGAGCGGCGGGAGCGGCGCGAGCATCCAAGACTTCTCGAACTGGCCCGCGGGCAAGTTCGCCGACTTCCTCTCCTACAGCTACAACAGCCCGTTCCCCCTGGATACGGCCATCTCCGGCGGGTGGAAGTTCGACACCACGCTGAGCCCGGATTACCCGATCGCAGCCGACATGAACCCCGGCATCACCGGCGGGTCGTCGGGCGGGTTCGACACCAACGACATCCGGACGACCTCCTTCACGTCGTCCCGCAAGGACATGGCCCGCGGCAACAGCAACAACCACGGGAACGACGGGCAGCAGGTCGCGTACGTCGACGCCCACGTCGAGTGGAACGCCACCCCGTATTGCGGTGCCCCGCGGTCGGATAAGCCGTTCCGCGACAACATCTGGTGCAGCATCTACAGCGTCGATGCGAACGGCAAGTCGAGCGACGTGAACCGCCCGTGCGACGCCCAGGACGCGCTCCTTCGCCCGAGCGACGACGACTGATCTGTGACCGCAGAGTAAACCCGGTCGATCCCGACCGGTGAGTCCGCGTTCTGCCACACGACGGAATCCCTCCCGGCCCTTACGCGGCCGGGAAGGATTCCGTCGTTTTTGGAGTTCTCGCGAGCGGCCTCACCGCACATCCCGCTCTGACGCGTGCCAGTTCCGCAGCGCCAGACGGCTGGCCGCGTTGATCGCCCCGAACAGCCCGAGCCCCAACAGCGACGCGAGCAGGACGGCCGCGAACACCTTGGCGTTCCGCTGCTGGGTGAGGGCGCTGGTGATCACGTCGCCGAGGCTGCCGTTGCCGCCGATGAACTCGCCGACGATCGCCCCGATCACGGCCAGCCCGCCGGCCACCCGCAGCCCCGTCAGGACCTGCGGCAGGGCGGCCGGCAAGCGGAGCTTGAGCAGGGTCGCGGCCCGCCCGGCCCCGTACAGCCGGAACAGGTCGAGCAGGGCCGGGTCGGTCGCCCGAAGCCCGGCCAGCGCGTTGGCCACCACCGGGAACAGACTGACGATGAACGCCGCCGCGGCCGCCGTCGGCAGCCCGTACCCGACCCAAATGACCAGCAGCGGGGCGACGGCCACGATCGGGACGGTCTGGAAAAAGACGGCGTACGGGTAGAACGCCCGCCGGGCCCACGCGCTGGACGCCAGCCCGACCGCCGCCGCCACGCCCACGACCGCGCTGAGCGCGAACCCGGCAGCCGCCGCGACGGCGGTGTTGACCGTGGCCCGGCTGAGTTCCCGCCAGTCGGCCGCCAACGACCGGGCGACGGCGGTCGGCGGGGGCAATAGGTACGACTCCACCCACCCGAGCCGTACGGCCAGTTCCGCCCCCGCCAGCACCGCGACGAGCGGGACCAGCGGCGGCAGAACGTGCCGGATCAACAGCGACCGGCGGCGGCCGTGGGGCTGGGGGTCGTTCGGTTCATCCATCGCGTCCGTTCATCCCAGAATTAGCCTCGGGCGGGGGCCCGGGATGGAGCGGTCGCAACGCGGCCACCACTCCCGCCCGGCGCTAGTCGGTCGCGAAAAGTTCGCCTTCACCGAGCAAGTCGATTGTCGCTACGCCGACTCGTCATGCCGGTACCGCCTCGCCTCGCTCCAGCGCCGCGTACACCGCCCCGGCGTGCCGGGCGAACGCCACGTCGGCCCGCAGGTCGGCCGATCGCTCGCGCGGCAGGTCGATCGGGCGGTCCAGCACGACGCGCCCGGGCCGGCCGCTCATAACGACCGCCCGTGTCGCCAGGAACACCGCCTCCTGCGTCGAGTGGGTGACGAACAGCACCGTGGCACCGGTGTCGGCCCAGAGCCGGCGGAGCAGGTCGTCCAGTCGCTGGCGGGTGATCTCGTCGAGGGCGGCGAACGGCTCGTCCATCAGCAGCAGCCGGGGGCGGGTGACCAGGGCCCGGGCGATCGACACCCGCATCCGCATCCCGCCGGACAACTGAGCCGGGTACCGGTGCTCGGCCCCGCCCAGCCCGACCGCCGCCAGGGCCGCCGCCGCGGCCGACAGCCGATCGGCCGACGGCACCCCGCGGAGTTCCAGCGGCAGGGCGGCGTTGTGCAGCGCGGTCCGCCACGGCAGCAGGTGGGCGTCCTGGAACACGCACGCGACGTCCGCCCGCCGGTCTAACGGCCGGCCGTCGTCCGAGCCCGCCGCGGCGTCCACTTCCACCCGCCCGGCCGTCGGCTCGTCTAACCCGGCGACGAGCCGCAGCAGCGTCGACTTCCCGCACCCGCTCGGGCCGAGCAGGGCGACGAACTCGCCGGGGGCGATGTCGAGGTCCACCCGGCGGATCGCCTCGACGCCGCCGGGGAAAACGTGGCGGACGCCGCTGATCTGAACGGCGACACCGCGGGTCAGCCCCGCGGGGGAGAGCGACTTCGGGACGGGGTTGAGCAGGGGAGGGCCCACGGCCGTATTCTCCGGGCGAGGGTGGGAGTTGACAAACGGCGGGTACCGCCTGCTCGGCCCCGCGTGGGGCCAACCCAACGTCACCCGCCGATGCCCGCCCCGGCCTTCCCCATCAGCCGCAGCGCCACCCGCCCGGCCCGGTCGTCGTGGCGGAGCAGTTCCATCGCCAACCCGCCGAGCCGGCCGGAGGACACGGCCCGGGCGGCGGCGCGGCAGGCGGCCCGGCGGGTCCGCCAGAGCGCGGCAAACGCGTCCTGAAGCCGGACGGGGTCGAACGCCGTGCCGGTCGCCGCGGCGCGGGTCAGGTGCTCGGCCGCCAGTTCGGCGCTCCGCAGGGCGAGTCCCATCCCCTCGCCCCCGATCGGCTCCAGGGCGGCCGCGGCGTTGCCGACGGCGATCACCCCGGCCGGCCAGTCGCGGCGGACGCCGAACCTCGGGAGCGGACTGGCCAAAATCGGCGACGCCCGGTCCGCGTTCCGCAGCCGCCGCCGCAGGACGACGTTTCCGCCGACGAGCCGCTCGAACACCATCTCCAGGTCGCCGGCGTGAAGCCGGACGAGGTCCGCCGGGACGCTGAACGCGGCGTTCCACCGCCCGGCCTCGATCGGGGCGAGCCCGCCGTACGTCCCGGTCGTGCCGAACAGCTCGATCGCGTCGCCCGGGCCGTCGACACCGGTCAAGTGCACCTTGAGACCCAGGTCTCCGGTCGGCGGCGGGGGGGACCGGCCGGCGAGCAGGGCCGATTTCCCGTCGGCCACGACCACCACGTCCGGCCGCTCCTCCGTCACCGCGTTCGTGAGCAGGTCGCGGACCCGGACGGCCGGGCGGGCGTCGGACCCAAGCCCCTCTTCGCCCACCCCGCCGGCCGGCCGCACCTCTTCACACCGAGCCGGCTGCCGGACGTCGACCCCGGCGGCCCGGGCCTCGATCAGCAGGAGTTGGTCGAGCACGTGCCGGCTGACGCCCCACATCGGCCGCGGGAGCGGGATGCTCGCCGACCCGCCCCCGGCCGCGTGCAGGTGGGTGTGGTACAACGGGATCGCCCCGTGGCCGCGGACGCGCCCGGCCAGCCCGGCCCGCCGCAACACCTCCACCCCCAGCGCGCTGAGGCACTCCCCGCACACCTTGTCCCGCGGAAACCGATGCTGCTCGGCCATCGCGACCCGCCATCCGGCCCTTGCCAGCAGCACGGCCAACAGTGACCCGGCCGGACCGGCACCGATCACGAACGCGGAGGGCGGGGCGGGGCGGGCGGCGTTACGCATCTGGTGGATCGTAGGAGCGCCGGCTGGGACCGGGCCGCCGGGCAGGTCGTCCGACCTCCGTGTTGAC
>JAQGHJ010000143.1 GCA_028288905.1 Phycisphaerales bacterium
GTCGCCGGCAACGCCGGGGGGGGCGGGGTGGCCGCGATCGAACCCGCCCGGCGCGTCGACGCGGTGACGGACCGTGGCACGTGGATTTGGGCGATCGGGTCCTCCGACCGTGTCGAACGTTTCGGGACCGCTGCCGACCTGCGGTCCGGCCGGGTGATCGAATCCGTGCCCACCCCGCTCGCGTCCTCCGCCAACCGCTCGGCGGTGATCTCCCGGCTGGCGGGGAAACCCGCCGGCCGGCACCCGACGGCGGCGATCACCGCCGCACCGGCGGCGGCCGGGGCCAAGGCGGCCTGGACGTTCGAGGTGGCCGGACCGGCGAACGGGCCCCCGCCGTCGTGGGTCGGGAACGACGTCCTGGCGGTCGGCGGGGAGCCCGGCGAGCCCGGGTCACTCCACCGGTTGGACGGGGCGACCGGCCGCCCGCGGTGGGCGGTCCCGCTGCCGGGCCCGGCGTACCAGGTGCGGACGGCCGAGCTGCCGAACAACGGGGGCGGGGTCCTGCCCGACTTCCCGCCGGCCGGCGAGTTCGGCGGCCGGGTCTGGTGCCTGCTGGCCGACGGCCGAATCCTGCTGTACGACCCGGCCACCGGCAAGCCGCGGGGCGACACCGCCGCCGGGGACGCCCTGCTCGCAGCACCGGCCCTGGTCCGGTCCGGCAAGCCACGCCTCGGCGGGGCGGCCAAGGCCGGCGTCAGGGGCGGCACGGACGCGGTCGCCTTGGCCGGGCGGTCGCGACTCCGGATGGTGCCGCTGGCCCGGTTCGTCGGCGGCAAGCCGGACGGGGCTCGGCTCGCGGTCTCCCGTGCCCGGGCCGCCGCCCTGCTCGGGCTGGGCAGGTCGGCAGACGCCGTCGCCGAAGCCCGGGCCGCGGCGGCCGCCCAGCCGACCATTGGGGACGCCCACGCCGCCCTGGCCGACGTGCTGGAGGCCGCGGGGGAGCCGACCGGCGTCGTCGCGGCCCTGCTCCGGGCGGCCGACCTCGGGCACCCCCGGGCGATCGCCCTGCTCCGCAACCGGTACGGGCTGATCGCCCGCGTCCCGACCGGCGAGCTGCTGGGCCCGACCGTGCAGGCCGGGCAAAACGTCTACGCGGTCGAGGCCCGCGGGGCGGTGTTGGAGTTCGACCCCGCCCGTGGCCCGCCGGCGGTCAGCCGGACCGAACTGCCGGGCCCGGTCGACGGCCGCGTGGCGGTCGTCGGGGATGCGATGGTCGTCGCGCAACCCCGACGGCGGGCGACCGAGGTCCGCCGGTTCGGCGCGCCGCCGGCGCTGGCCCCTGACGACCCGGCCTCGGACCTCACCGAGCCGCCCGTCATGCCCAAGGAGTGGGACCGGCGGCCGGACAGGTCGGGCCCGACGGCGCGCGTGGGGCTGAAGTGGTACCGGCCGCTGACCGGCGGACGGGTGCTGGCGACGGACGGGGCCACGGTCGTCGAGGCCGGCGGGCGGTTCCCGGAGATCGTCCAGTGGCGCATCGCGACCCTCGGGGGCCGGGCGGTCGGGCTCGGGACGGGCGGGATATACGCGCTCGGCCAGGACCTGTCCCCGGCCGAACGGATCGTCGACGCCGGGGGCACGGGGGACGCGGCCGGGACCGTGCACCGGATCGCAACGGACGGGAGGACGGTCGCCGTGCTGCTCGGCCGACGCGACGCCGTGTCCCTTCAGATCCGCACTTTGGACCTGAGCCGGGTGCTGCGCCAGACCTCGGTCCGGACCGGCGTGGCCGCGATCCGACAGCCGGGGCAACTCGTCCCGCTCGGCGGCGGGTACCTCGCGGCCGAGGGGGAACTCGTCTGGCTTTCGCCGGACCCAGCCGCCGCCGAGTGGCGGTTCGACCGGCTGGCGGCCGGCGAGCGATGGTCGTCGTCCGCCCAGTCGGCGGCCGTCGAGTTTGGCATCCCTCGGGTCGTCGGCGGGCGGGTGGTCGTCCCGGGGCTTAGGGACGGGCTGTTCGTGTTCGACGCCGTCGCCATCACCAGCCGCCCGTGACAGTCCCCGGCAGGAAACCCCGGGCGGACTACTGGGGCGAATGAGACGATCGACGGAACGAAACGGGAGAGCCGAGGCGGGCCGCCAGCGGCCCACCCAATCGGATGTCGACGACGCGCGGTGTCGTGCCAGTGCCCGCTGCGGCGGCGCCTTTCTCCGGGCTACTTCTTCTTCAGAACGACCTGCTTCGACGCGACGTCCTGCTTCTTCTTCTGGTCCGCCTTGGCGGACTTGGCCTGCTTCTGGGACGCCTGCTTCTGGACGGATTTCGGGGACTTATCGCCCATGGTGAGTCTGCCTTTCGGGGTCGGGGGTGGTTCGGAGACTACATCTTACCCAGATTCGGGGCACCGGGCGGGCGGCCAGGAAGGGAAATGCGGTCGGCCGGCGTGACGGCCCGCCCAGCAGGGCTTGAACGCCGGCGCTACGGTGGCGAAGCTACGGCATTCCAAACCGCCGCCGACGGCCCGATCACAGGCTCGGACACAGGCGCGGCCCGAGGCGGTCGGCAGGCAGGAGGCCACGATGAAGGTCGGAGACACGGTGAAGTGGGCGAAGCCGCTTGACGCTGACGCGGCGGCGGCCCGGTTCGTGCTGGTCGAGCACGACGGGAACCAAGGCGTCATCCGCGGCGGCGATAGCGGCGGGCCGGCGAGGACCGTCCCGATGGCGGAGCTCGCGCTGGCCGACAACGCGCCGTTCGTCGTGGACCCGGCCGACGACTGAGCCGGTGCCCGGGACGAGGCGCAGCGTTCCCCAAGGGTCGAAGCGGTCACCGTGCCGGACTACCGGGTTCGCCCCGTCTTCTTCCTCGCGCCGCGGCCGATCGACCGGCGCAGCGCCGTCGGGTCGACCGCGTCCGTGACGACGCCGCACGACAGGCAGGCGTAGGCGGTCATGGCCACGCCGTTGTCGAACAGGGCGAACATCTGGAACGGCCGCGCCCGCGTCGGCCAGAACCGGCGGTTGCCGAGTTGCCCCTCGGCCATCTCCGTGCCGCCGCACGCCGGGCACGCGATCGTGGCAGTAACTCGCGGACCCGTGCCTGGCATTTGGTAGTGGAGCGGTTCCGGCGGCATAGACGTCCTTTTCGAGTGGCCCATGGCGGCGGCGGCCGAGCCACGCTCGGCACCCGCGGCAGCGGCCGGGGAAGCTCATAGAGGCCACGCCGCCGGCCGTCGCGCGGGGGCTGTCGGCCGCGCGACCCCGGCGTTCCGCGGTGCCGGCCTTCCTTTTTCGGCCGAACCTCGCGATGACAACCCCGGCCATTGAAACGTCGGTTGATCTGTCGTGCCACCGGTGCGGCTACGACCTGCGCGCCCAGCGGCAGGACGGGAGGTGCCCGGAGTGCGGGGCGTCCGTGGCGGAGTCACGGCAGTGGGCGGCGATCCCCCGCCTGCCGGCCTGGCGGGACAGCGACCCGCCGTGGCGAAGGCGTGTCTTGGCCGGCACGTGGGTCCTGGTGCTCTTGCCGCTCGTGGCCGCGATGCGTGCGTCCGGGTGGGCCTCCGAGGTCCGCGTACCGACCCTCTTCGACCTCCCAGGCAGCGTCGGCATCCTGGAGGAAACGCTCGCCTTCTGGCCGGACGTGCATCGGCCGCTAATCTTTTGCGTCGGTATGGTGCTGCTGTTCTCGAAGGAGCGCGGGCGGCGGCCCGGCCGCTTGGATTGGACGCGCCGCTGGGGCGTCGGATGCAGTTATGCCGTGCTGCTGCTCAGCGCCGCGCAAATCCTCTACATCGTCGCACTGGTGGCGATAGGCATCGCGGCGCTGTTCTTGAGCATGCCGGGGAAGTACCAGCCCGGCGCGACGCGGTCGTTCGTCGAGGTGGGCGCGGTCTGGCTCCGTTACGGACCCCACCCCAAAGAGACCACGGTCATCGCACTCGTCGGTTTCTCCTCGACCGCCATCCTGCTGGCGTGCGTTCAACTCTTCGGCGCGCTCCGCCGCACCGGACCGAGTTGGCTCGCGGCGATACTCCTCGCCCCGCTCGCCCTGTTCTCGCTGGTGCACCTCGCCCACGCCGTCCGCTTCGCCCTGTTCTTGTCACGCAGGGTTCCGGCGGACGTTTTTCGTTACACGGCGTATTTTCAGCCGGCGTTACTCGTCGACCCCTTCGCCGAAATCCCGATTGGCATTTGGCCCCCATGGGGGCCGGACCGGCTTGCCATGGGCGTGGAAGCCGTCAAGGCGTGCGTGGTCTTCGGCGTTGCGGCTTGGCTGGGCGTCGCGCAGTTCGCCGCATGGCGGCGGCGGTACGCCCAGGCGAGCGCCGCATAACCCGCCGCCGTTTGTTGGGTCCGCACCGCGGAGCGTTGCGCGGGGTCGCCGATCGTGTGCCATAGACGGTCCGCGGTGCGGACCCTACGTCGGGCGGACACGCCCCGCCCGCCCCCCGCCTCAAACCTGCGAGTACGCCGTCGGGGCGAGCACTTGATTGTCGATACCGGTCACGATCTCGGCGTCCGTGTACCCCGGCGTCGTCCGCAGCTTCGCCCACTCGGGGTCGGCCCGGAACGCGGCCCAGGCCTTTTCCCGGGCGACCATGTCGGGGTACGTGAGCATGTAGGTCAGGCTCGGCAGCCCTTCGCCGGTCAGGTCGGACGCGAAGAACACGGGTGTGAGGCCGAGCCGGCGGAAAATCGCGACCTCGCCGGCGGCGTCGAACATCTCGACCTTCTTGCGGGCGGCCGGGTCGCCGTGGCTGCGGTACGTGCGGAGCTCGAAGAGGCGCGGGCCGCCGGTCGCGGCGGCGGGCGGCACCTCCAGCCGCGGGACGCCGCCGAACGCCCGCATCAGCTTCACCTCCAGGCCGGCGAACGGTGGGTCGGTCGGGGGCAGGGCGTGGAACGGTTCGGCCACCTTCTGGTACGCGGCGTCGGCGGCGAGCTTGCCCGCGAACGCGGCGAACGCGTCGGCCGACGGGTGCGGGATCAGGACGTACACGCTCGGGCTCTGCGGCCCGAGCGTGACGGTGAACGCCCCGACCGGCCCACACCCGGCCCGGGCGGCGGCCGGGATCAGCGCGCCCTTTAGGTACGCGTCGAGCCGCCCCGGCATCGGCCCGCGGCGGAGGCGGTACGCCCGCAGTTCGTAGAACTCGGGCGAAGGGCGGGACGACGACGAAGGTGAGGGCGCGGCTAGCGGCGTGACGGGTTGCGGCATCGGGGCGGGGTCCTTTCCGGCGGCTGACGGGTCGGCGGCGGCCGCGGAGACGGCGCGGGCGACAAAGCCGGCCGCTCCGGCCACAGCGGCGACAATCACGGTCCGGCGAGTCGGGTCGGGGGGCGGCGTCGTCATGCGCGGGGCTCCGTACGGGTGGGCGGTCGAACGGCGGGCGTAGCTTGGGCGGCCGGGGGTCGGACGTCAAATAGGTGGCCCGCCTCGGCAGGCGTGTAGCGCCGTGCACTTTGTGCCTTCGTGGTAAGGACGGGAGTCGAACCGGCCTTTCGTCCGTGCGCCGCCACCGCGAATATTAATCGAGGGACGGGACGGGCTAGAGACTGGTAGGCAGAGACGGGAGGCGGGATGCGACTCGACGCCGGGTTTAGCCAACATCGTTCGCATGCCGGGCCGTCGACCGCCC
>JAQGHJ010000128.1 GCA_028288905.1 Phycisphaerales bacterium
TCGGTCGGCCGCAAGCCGATGATCGTGGTGACGTTCGCGACCAGCGGCGTCCTGTTGGCGGTCACCGGGTTCCTGTTCCAGCGCGGGCTGCTGACGTCGACGACGCAGTCGGTCGCGTGGTCGGTCACGTTCTTCGTCGCCTCGTGCGCCGCCAGCGCGGCGTACCTGACGGTCAGCGAGATCTTCCCGCTGGAGCTGCGGGCGGTGGCGATCAGCTTGTTCTACGCCGCCGGCACCCTGGTCGGGGGCGTCGCGGCCCCGGCCGTGTTCGGCGCGCTGATCCAGTCCGGCTCGCGGACGCAGCTGCTGTACGGCTACCTTGTGGCCACGGCCCTGATGCTCGGCGCGGCGGTCGCGGAGGCGATGTGGGGCGTCAAGGCGGAGCGGCGGTCGCTGGAGGACATCGCCACCCCGCTGTCGAGCCGCGCCCGCGGCGGGTGACGCGGGGCGACATCCATGCCCCGCGATGGGCGGACGCGTTTACTTACCCCGCCTGAGGGATTCGGCAGGTGGGCCGGTCCGGCCCCCATTGGGTAGCCTCCGCGAGATGGAACCAGCCAGCAAAGCCTTTCTGTACGACCTGCTCCGCACCCCGTCCCCGACCGGGTGGGAGCAGCCGATCCAGCGGAAGATCCACGACCAGTTCAAGGGCGTCGCCCACGCGAGCGAACCGGACGTCCACGGCAACCTGATCCTGTCGCTGAACCCCGGGGCCAAGCGGAACGTGATGCTGGCCGGGCACTGCGACCAGATCGGGTTCCTCGTCAAGTACATTTCCCCCGAGGGATACATCTACCTCGACGCGCTGGGCGGGACGGACTCCGGCGTGGTGCTCGGGGAGCACATGGTGATCCACACGAAGACCGGCCCGATCGAGGGGGTGATGGGCCGCAAGCCGCTGCACCTCCAGATGGGTTCGGAGATGCAGCAGATCCCGACGAAGGACAAGATCTGGCTGGACGTTGGGGCGAAGGACGACAAGCAGGTGAAGGAGCGGGTGCAGATCGGGGACTACGTGACGTTCACGCTGCGGGTGGCGGAGTTGCAGGGCGACCTGATCGCCTCCCCCGGGCTGGACAACAAGGCCGGGCTGTTCGTGTGCCTCGAGGCCCTGCGTCGGTGCGCCAAAGACGGGTGCAAGATCGGGCTGCACGTGGCCAGCACGGTGCAGGAGGAGATCGGGTCGCGCGGGGCGTCGACGGCCACGACCCGGCTATCCCCGGACGTCGGGATTGCAGTCGACGTGATCCCCGCTACCGACGACCCCGGGTACGACCTGCCGCCGCAGCAGTACGTGCCGTGCAAGCTGCGGCACGGGCCGACTATTTCAACGGGGCCGAACACGAACCCGGTGGTCGAGCACATGCTGCTCGAGGCGGCCCGGCGGCGGGACGTGCCGTTCCAGCCGGACCCGTCCGGCAAGACGGCGGCGAACGACGCCCGGGTGATCCAGGTGGCCGACTCTGGGATGGTGGCCACGGCGTCGGTCGGAATCCCGCAGCGGAACATGCACACCCAGGTCGAGATCGTGTCCCTGTCGGACCTGGACCACGCGGTCGAGCTACTCGTGGAGTTCGTCCGGTCCGTCAAGGACGACACCGACTTCCGCCCGTTCTACTTCAAGGGGTAACGCGGGCGAAGCCGACCCGTCACGTCTGCCGGCGCGGTCGCTTCGGCGATCGGGCTCGGCACCGAAGGGTTTCACGTCCCCCGCAGTCCGAGGCCCCGATGGCGACTTCCAAGGTCGGCTTCCACGCGTCCCACGAGCTGTACCCGCCGAGCGTGCTGCTGGAGCTCGCGCGGCGGGCCGAGCGGGCGGGGTTCGCGCACGGGATGTGCTCAGACCACTTCCACCCGTGGACCGAGCGCCAGGGCCAGAGCGGGTTCGCCTGGAGCTGGCTCGGGGCGGCGCTGCAGGCGACCGGCATGCCGTACGGGATGGTCTGCGCCCCGGGGCAGCGGTACCACCCGGCCATAATCGCCCAAGCGGCCGCCACGCTGGGGGAGATGTTCCCCGGGCGGGTGTGGGTGTCCGTCGGGACCGGGCAGGCGCTGAACGAGCACATCACCGGCGACCCGTGGCCACCCAAGCCCGAGCGGCAGGCCCGGCTGCGGGCGGCGGTGGAAGTGTTGCGGGCGTTATGGGCCGGCGAGACGGTCACCCGCCGTGACGGGCCGGTGCGGGTGGCGGAGGCGAAGCTGTACACCCGGCCGGCCGAGCCGCCGCCGGTGTTCGGAGCGGCCCTGACGGCGGAGACCGCCCGGTGGGTCGGCGGGTGGGCGGACGGGCTCATCACGGCCGCCAAGCCGCCGGCGGACCTTCGTCAAACGCTGGACGCGTTCCGGGAGGGCGGAGGGTCCGGGAAGCCGGTATTCGTCCAGGCCGCCGTGTCGTACGCCCCGACCGAGGCCGAAGCGGCCTCGGCCGCCCTCGCGAACTGGCCGGTCTGCGGGTGCCAGATCAGCGAGTTAGAGGACCTGCCCACTCCGCAGGCGTTCGCCCGGGCGTCCGCCGGCACGACGGCCGACGACGTGCGGGCCAAGCTCCGCGTCTCGGCTGACCTGCGCCAACACGCCGACTGGATCCGGCAGGACTTGGAGCTCGGCGTCACCCGCGTCTACCTGCACCACGTCGGCCCGGACATGCCGCGGTTCATAGGCGCTTTCGGCGAGCACGTACTGCCGGTCGTGGGTTGACCTCACCCCTTCCCGCGGTCCGGGAACGCGTTAGGTCGAGCTTGTTGAATATTTTGCGTCGAACACCTCGCGGACTCCGGTGGCCCGCCTTGCTCTTGGCCATCCTTTCCCTGAACCCACCCATCCTGCACACCGCTTGCAGCGATTCGACGCAACCCGCACCGCCGGTGCCGCAGCGTGCGTTACCGGCGAGCGGTGGACGGTGCGCGGCGCCCCTCCGCGGCCCCTGCCTTCTACGAGGTGACGACATGGCCTTGATCCCCACCCGCGTCCACGCGGTGTACGACTACGTGTCTGGCGCCGCCTTGATCGCGATCCCGCTGCTGGCCGCCGGGACCTACCGTGGCCCGGCCGTCTGGGTGCCGGTCGTGATCGGGGTGCTGGCGCTCGGGATGAGCCTGATGACGCGGTACGAGCTCGGCGCGGTCCGCGTGCTGCCGATGCCCGCCCACCTCGGGATGGACATGCTGGCAGGGCTCCTGCTCGCCGCCTCGCCCTGGCTGTTCCGGTTCGCGGACGTGATCGCGTGGCCGCACGTGGTCGCGGGGCTGGCCGAGATCGGGCTTGCCGCGGTCACCGCCCGCACCCCGTCGTTGATCGGGACGAACACCGGCGGGATGGCCGGCAGCGTACGGACCGTGCCCGACGTTCGTTGACCCGTCGCCGACGCCCGAAAGGGCACCCGGCCCTCGGTGGCGACCTAACCGGTCGTGGCCGCCGGCCGAGGCAGCCACCGCAGGATTCAACTCTGCACGATCCAGGGCAGGTCATCGGCCCACTCGTCTAGACCGTGACTCGCCCCGGCCCGCAGCAGCAGCTCCTTCGGCTGCCCAGCAGCCGCGTAGACGGCCCGCGAGCACGCGGGCGGCAGTACCTCGTCGGCCGTGCCGTGGCAAAGCAGGAGCGGGCACCGCGGCCCCAGCGCCGCGGCCGGGTCGGCCCCGTAGCCCTGGGTCGCCAGCGCCACGCACGCGCGGACCGCGAAGCACCCGGCGGCCGCCCGGATCGCCACCGCACCGCCAAACGAATGCCCGACCAGTGCGACCGCCATCGTGAAGAAGCCGCAGTCCGCCCGCCACGTCCTGCACCGACGCGTCCAAGTCGGCGGGCCGGCGGTAGCGGACGCGGAGCGACGCCACCCCGGCCAGCCGAAGCTGGCGGCACAGCCGCGGGTACAGGCTGCCGCCGATCGGCGAGTCCCACCCGCCCTCCGCCCCGCCGACAAACAGGGCAGCCCGTGACGCGGGCCCCGCCGCGCCGGCTGAGTAGTAACGGTACGCCACGTCCCCGCCCGGTGTGGCGCGCACGATCGACTTGTACTCGTCGGCCGTCGGCCGATGCGTACGCCGTTCGCGGGGACTAGAAGGGATTGACCCGGCCGTCGCGCCCACCCCGGTCGCTTGTGGGTCCGCGAAGCACCCAGATCCCCCAACAGCTCTATTAGCTGCTTCTGCTTCATACACTTGCTTCACGAACCGTTGTCGCACCTCGGCCATTTAGACGGGCCCGCCGGGGACGCCGCGAACCGGTGCCGGTCGGTTTGCCTAAAAACGATTAAAGTGCTGGTCGGGCAGCGATCTTAGAACTTCTTCACGGCCGTTGGCCTGAACTACTGCGAACACCGGATCGGACCGCGCCCAATCCTGAGTGCCCCTCCGGGATCGGCGCGCCTAACGCCCCCAGATGGCGCCATCCGGACCGCTGGCGTCCTGTGTGTGGCGCGTCCTTGCCTGTGGCGGCAAGAAAGGCAGCGAGCCAAAGCCCGCCGGCCGAGTCGAACGGTCCGTGGCGCGGCCGGGGCCAGGCTGTTAGGCACACCCGTTGCTCGGCAACTTGATCCTCGCAGACGCTCGGGCCGGCGCCCGGCGGCGGGGCCGACGAACACCGACGGTCGCCCGCGCGGCGGCCGACAGCCATAGGACGGCATCCCATGTCGAGCAACAGCAAGGGCGGCATGCACGGCGGCAAGGATCGCAAGCTCAAGGGCCGGAGCTCGATCACGAAGATCCTCGAGCCCAGCCCGACCCACCCGATCGTCCCGCAGATCCAAGTGCACGACGTCAACCGCGGGGTGACGGCGAACGGGAACATGAACAAGCACCGGGGCGACCGGCGGGACACGAACCCGCACTACACCGGCAACCGCAAGCACGCGTCCCGCGGGAACAACGCCCGCCGGGACGTCACGACCCGCGGCCGGTGACCATAACCCGCGGCCGCCCGCGGCCGTAAGCGGCCGCCTACGGCCGCGCCCACGCACGCTCGGAGGTGGTATGCGACTGTTGAACACGACCTGGCTGAAGGAACTGCTGGCCGAACACGAGGCCCCGTGCGTCTCGATGTACGTGCCGATGCACCGGGGGAACCCGCCGGCGGCCGAGGAGAACCCGCGGGTGTTCCGCGAGCTGTTGGGCCGGGCGCGGGCGGAGCTGGCCCGGTCGTACCCGGTCCGGGACGTGCGAGTGCTGGTCGAGAAGATCGCGTCCGTGGCCGCCGACCACGACTTCTGGACCGGCCACCGCGAGGCCGTGGCGATCTTCGCCTCGGCCGACCTGCTGCGGGTGATCGACCTGCAGCACCAGGTTGACCCGGCCGCCCACGTGGCCGACTCGTTCCACGTGAAGCCGTTGATCCGGGTGCTCCAGTCCGCCCGCCAGTATCACGTGCTGACGTTCACCCAACGGCACGTCCAGATGTACCTCGGAACCGGCGACTCCCGGCTGGAACTGCTGGACTCCAGCGAGCTGCCGCAGACCCCGGACGTCGTGTCGAAGATGCGGATGACACAGGCGATCACGGCCAACGCCGACCTCCGCACGCCCAACTCCCAGTACCCCGGCGAGGGCACCGCCCCCGCCCCGGTGCTGCTGGAGACGTTCATGCGGGCGGTCGACAAGGCGGTGTGGGAGAATTTTTCCCGCGACGCCAAGCTGCCGCTGATCCTGTGCGCCATCGAGCAGCATCACCCGATGTTCCACTCGGTCAGCAAGAACTCCCACCTGCTGGCCGAGGGCGTCAAGCTCGACCCGGCGTGGATCGACCGGGAGCGGCTG
>JAQGHJ010000471.1 GCA_028288905.1 Phycisphaerales bacterium
GCCGCCGGTCTCGTCCGCCCCGGTCGCCGACACCGCCTCCGGCGGCACGGCGGCCGCGGCCGCGCGGGGGCGGCGGGAGAAGATGTGGGCGTGCGTTCGCAGCGTGAACAGCAGCCCGAGCCCGTACACGGCCAGCAGCACGATGCTCGTCAGCCACGAGATCCGCCACTCGTCGATCGCCAGGTGCGCGTCGCGGGCCTGCGTGGCGACCTGGTGGAACACGGCCGGCAGCAGCATCGCCCCGACGGCCAGCACGAGCATGCCGCCGTTGTTCTCGGCCGACCGCGGGTTGAACGACTGCTTTTCCCGCCGCCACCCGCCGGCCACCATCGCCGCCCCGGCGACCAGCAGCAGGTTGCCGAGGATCGACCCGGTCAGCGACGCCTGGACGATCTCGTTGAGCCCCTTGGTCATCGCGATGACGGCGATGATGATCTCGGCCGCGTTCCCGAACGTCGCGTTCAGCAGCCCGCCGATGGTCGGCCCGGTCTTCTCGGACAGGTGCTCCGTCGCCTCGCCCATCAGCTTGGCCAGCGGCAGCACGCCGACCGCCGCCAGCGCGAACGTGACTCCAGGCTCCCACCCCGCGCCCCTGCCGATCAAGTAGTGGACCGCGTACGCCAGCGGGATGGCCGAGTAGCCGATGAGGTTCAGGTAGCGCATGAGCGGGGCGGATTGTGGGTTCGTGCCGCGGGAGCGTCAATCCGGCAAATAGGGGAACCGCCGGGGGCGGCCGAATGACGAAGTCCGAATGACGAAGGACGAAACGGAAATGGAATGCGGTGGGCTTAGTCTTGGCCCGGTTTCGTCATTCGTCATTCGAGCTTCGTGGTTCGGCCGCCCCCGGCGGCCGTCTTGCCGCCTCCCGGGCCGACACTTACGATGCGCCGCGCTCGGCACCCGTCTCGCGAAGAGGAACCTCCCTATGTCTCTCGGCATCCCACGGTTGAAGCGGTTGGCACTCGTGGCCGCGGTCGGCGGGTCGCTGTTGGCCGGGCTCGCCCGGCCGGCGGCGGCGAAGCCGGGCATGGTCAAGGCGAAGACCGGGCAGGTGTTCCAAGGGGACGTGGACGAGGCCGCCAAGCCCGGGTTCGTCATCATCAAGCAGCCGACCGGCCCGGTCACGATCAACCAGGCGAACGTCGACACGATCACGTACTTCGACACGCCCAAGGCCGAGTTCGACGCCCGGATGAACAACCTCGGGCGGCAGGACGTACCCGGGCGGGTCGCGCTCGCCCGGTGGGCGTTGAGCCAGAAGGAACTGGACCTCGCCGGCCAGGCGGTCGCGTCGGCCAAGCAGATCGACCCGGCGAACGCCGAGGTGACCGCCCTGGAGAAGCAGGTGGCCGCCGCCCAGCAGGCCGTCGCCGCCACCCGGCCCGCGCCCTCCACCGTCCCGGCGACGGCCGCCGCCGGCGACCCGCCGCGCCCGCCCGTCCTTGCCGCCAAGCGGCAGGTGACGCCCGACGAGATCCAACTCGTCCGCCAGCGGGAGCTCAAGGCGAATGAGAAAATAAGGATGCTCGTCCCGCCGGACCTGAAGAAGAAGATCGTCGAGGCCGGGCTCAAGACCGCCGCCGAGGCCCGTGCCATGTCCCAGCCGGACATCGGGCTGCTCGTCATCGCTCAGGGGACACCGGAGATGCGGCGGGAGGTCAAGATCAGTGCCGACCCGGTCGGCGTGATGGACTACCGGTCGAAGGTGAACCGGTCGATCGTGTCCGGCTGCGCCAGCGCCGCCTGCCACGGCGGCGATAAGGGTGGGAAGCTCGTCCTATTCGCCCCGGCCGAGAACGAGGCCGCCGCCATCACCAATTTCGTCGTCCTGCAGAAGTTCGAGCGGAAGAACGACGGGGTGCTTCGACCGATGGTCGACCGGACCCAGCCTTTGAACTCGCTGCTGCTCTCCTACCTGTTGCCGCCGAACCAGTCGCCGCGGGCCCCGCACCCGGACGTCCAAGGGTACAAGGGGATGGTCAAGAGCAGCACCGACCCGGTCTTCGTCGCCGCCCAGGAATGGATGGGCCGCACCCTGTCGGCGAACACGCCGAACTACGACGACATCGACCTGTCGCAGGACCCGAAGCCGGCCCCCGATAAGCCGGCCGCCGGCGCGGGGAAGTGACGAAGGCACCTGCTGACGTGACGGCGGCGCGGGGGGCGACGACGACGTCCGACCCCCGCCGCGTTCGGGAGCGGTCATGACCCCCGGCCTGCTGCTGGCCCTGCTATTCGGTGCGACGCTCGCGGCCGTCGTGATCGACGCCGGGCGGCGGACCCGCCGGCACCACGCCGCCCGTCGGCTGGCGGCCGACTGGCGGATGAACTTCGGCCGGACCGACAGCCTCGGGCTCACCGCCCGCATCGCCCCGTTGTTGCCCGCCCCCGGCGCCGCCGCCGTCCGCGTGTCCGACGTCGTGTACGGCACCCGCGGGAACGAGTCCCGGTACGTCTTCACGGCCGAGTACACGGTCGGGGTGACCGGGTCCAAACAACGCCACGTCCGGGCGGCCGCGTTCACCGAGCCCCGCGACCGCCGGCGGGGGGGCCAGGCCACGCTCGTGATGGGCGATCCCGACCTGCCGCTGGACGAGCAGTACGCCTCCCTTGCGCCGGCGGACGTCGAACCGGGCGACGTGGGCGTGGCGGGCGTGGCGGCGGGCGAGAGCCAAACGGCAGTGGAAGGCCCCGGCGAACGCGAACCGGAACTCGGCTGAAAAGGACGGGTCCCCGGCGGGCGTCGGGACGCCGTTTCGCTGCGCTCTGGAGGACAGAGGGGACGGGCCCTCGCGTTCCGGCCGCTTGGGCCCGCCCGCGTCGCGCGAGCCCGAACTCGACCCCAATGCGACAACAAGCCGGCCCCGGGCGACGATCGTCGCCCGGGGCCGGCTTGTTTCTGATCACTCGCTGTCCGTCGCCACACCCGACCCGCCGCCGATCACTTGGCGTCGGTCGGCGGGACGTAGGCGAACCGCGATCCGCCGGTGCCGACGTTGTTCACGTAGAACCGGACGCCGTCCTTGCCCGCCTTGGCGATCTCGGCGGCCGCCTCGGCGGCGTTCTTCACGGGCGTGCCATTCACGCTCGTCACGACGTCGCCCGGCTGCAGGCCG
>JAQGHJ010000157.1 GCA_028288905.1 Phycisphaerales bacterium
CTAACTCAGGCGGGCGGTTCTGCCGGAGCCGTGCACCCAGCGATAAGTATGGGCAATTGGCGGCACCGGCAGCGTCACGGGACTTGCCCGAACAGCGTCTGCGCGAACGCGGCCCTGACACGGATTACGGCCTGAGCGTCGTACCCGATCAGCTCGAACGCCTTACCGGTCACGTCGTAGAGCTGCCGTTTAACGCCTGGGGAGGTCACGAGCACGTACAGGATGACCAGCGAGATGATGTTCGCCGGCGGCATCGTCAGCTTGAGCCGGGTCTGGCGGTCGAGGTACGGGCTGATCGCGTTGAACCCGTCGAGCGGCGGGAGCGGGATCAGGTTCAGGATCGCGCCGTAGAGGTTGAGGAAGGCCAAGGCGGCCACCACCCGCTGGGCCGGCAGCCAGTCGCGGGCGGGGGCGGTCGGGTCGACCCACCCCATCTTCGGGTGGACGGCCGCGGCCAGCGCCAGGAAGATCAACCCGTTCATCGCCGGCCCGGCGAGCGACATGGCCGACTGCCACGCCCGGGTGCGGATCAGGTCCCGGCGGACGTACGTCACCCCGCCCGGCAGCGGCACCCCGCCGAGGGCCAGGAACACGGCCGGCAGGATTAGGCTGTTCAGCGGGTCGACGTACTGGAGCGGGTTGAGCGACAGCCCGCCCCGTTCGCGGATCGTGTAGTCCCCACCCCAGTACGCCACCGCCCCGTGCGCGAACTCGTGCAACACGACCGACAACACCCACCCGATGAACGCGGCCCAGAACAGCGGGCTCCCGAAGTCGGCGGCGGCGAGCACGGACGGGACAAGGGCGACCGAAACGAGCGCGAACGGCATGCGGCGAACGGTAGGGGAGCGGAGCATCGGGTACAAGGCGGGTCGTGGGCCGGTCATCGTGGGTCGGATCAGATGACGGGGCCGGAGCCGGTGACGGAGCCGTGGGAGGTTTGCTCTGTCCGGGCGCGTCCCCCACGGATGTCATCCTGAGCGGAGCGAAGGACCCCTCGTCCACCGCGCGGCATGGCCCGGCACCCCAGGGACCGTGGAATGCGAATAGGTGACCGAGCCGGCGAGCCCTCGCGGCCGGCCACCCTTTCACATTCCACGGTCCCCCAACTACTGATTCGGCCGCGCGGTGGACGAGGTGTCCTTCGCTCCGCTCAGGATGACATCCGTAGTGGGGACGCGCCCGGAAAGAGCCGCCCCCCCGAACTCTGACCTCAAGACCCCGAGTCCCGAACCCCCACCCCCTTGGGCACCCGCCCCGGTCCCCCCTACAATCCCGGCGCGATGATCGTCCTGATCGATAACTACGACAGCTTCACTTATAACCTGGTCCAGAAGTTCGGCGAGGTGTCGCCCGGGCTGGACGTGCGGGTGTTCCGGAACGACAAGGTCACGGTCGACCAGGTCGAGGAGCTAAAGCCGACGCACGTCGTCATCTCCCCCGGCCCCTGCACCCCGCGGGAAGGGGGCGTGTCGAACGATATGATCCGCCACTTCGGCCCGAAGCTGCCGTTGCTCGGCGTCTGCCTCGGGCACCAGTGCATCGGCTTCACCGCCGGGGCGATCGTAGAACGGGCCGGCAAACTAATGCACGGCAAGACCGACGCGATCCGCCACGACGGCCGGACGCTGTACGCCGGCATGCCCAACCCCTTCACGGCCACCCGATACCACAGCCTGATCATCCGCCCCGGCACGCTCCCGCCCGAGTACGAGGTGAGCAGTTGGACGGACGCCGACGAGATCATGGGCGTCCGGCACAAGACCTGGCCGCTCGAGGGCGTCCAGTACCACCCCGAGAGCTTCCTGACCGAGCAGGGCGAGCGGCTGCTGGCGAACTTCCTGAAGAAGTGACGCGATGAGCCCACCGGCGGTTCCGCGGCGTCCCGCGCCCGACGCGCGGGGGGCGGTGACGCGCCCTTGCTGCGACGCGTCCCTCCTCGTTTAGCCGCTGGACCGAAGGTCCGCCCGGACGTCGAGCACCGAACGCCTTCCCCGCGCGGGCGGACCTTCGATCTAGCGGCTAAACGATGACGGGCACCCCTGCCCGCACACATCTCCTACCGCCCGATGCACGATCCACCCATGCCCGAGAACGACCCCCGGGACCCCGCCGCCGTCTGGGACCGCATCGCCCCCTGGTGGGCCGACCAGATCGGCGAGGGCAACGACTTCCAGCGGCGGCTTATCATGCCCGCGACCGACCGGCTGCTCGCCCCGGTGGCCGGGCTGCGGGTGCTCGACGTCGCGTGCGGAAACGGGAACTACGCTCGCCGGCTCGGCCGGGCCGGGTGCCGGGTGTTGGCCGTCGACGCGTCGCCCAACTTCCTAGCCGCCGCCCGGGCCCGGACGACGCCGGACGATGGGGCCATCGAGTACCGCCTGTGCGACGCGACGGACGGGGCCGCGGTGCGGGCGCTCGGCGGCGCGATCCCCGAGGGTCTGTCGGAGCCAAATGGCCCCGCCCCCGACGCCGCGGGCACCAGCGTCACCCACCCGTTCGACGCCGCCGTCTGCTCGATGGCCGTCATGGACCTGCCGGCCGTCGACCCGCTGTTCCGCGGCGTCCGGGCCCTGCTGCCGCCGGGCGGGCGGTTCGTGTTCTCCGTCAGCCACCCGTGCTTCAATTCGAACGGCACCCGGATGACGGCCGAGCTGGCGAACGAGGGCGGCCAGGCCCGGCAGGTGTACGGGGTGGCCGTCACGCGGTACGCGGCCGAGACGACGGACCTGGCCCACGGCATCCTGAACCAGCCGGAGCCGCACTACACGTACCACCGCCCGCTGGCCACGCTGTTCGCCGCGGCGTTCGCGGCCGGCTTCGTGGTCGACGGGTTCGAGGAACCGGCCTTCCCGCCCGGCGTCGGGGCCAAGAGCCCGTTCTCGTGGGCTAAGCGCCCCGACCTACCGCCCGCGTGCGTCGTCCGCCTGCGGCGGGGAGAGTAGGCGGAAGGCGGAAGATAGCCCGGAGCCCCGAAGGGGCGGAAGCACCATAGCCCGGAGCGCGAGCCCCGGGTTCGCAGGCGGCGTGATGGCTGAAAGCCCCGAAGGGGCGACAGAGCCCGAGCGCCGTTTACCTTCCGGCACTTTCGCCCCGTCGGGGCTCCGGAACATCCTCCGTCCTCCCCGCCTGCCTACCGCCTACCGCGTACTGCCTACCCCTCACCGTTTCGCGTCCCGCCGGTACCGGGCGGGCGTGACGCCGAGGCGGCGGCGGAAGACGGCGCCGAGGTACTCCTGGTGGGTGAACCCGGCCTTGGCGGCGACGGCGGCGATCGGCAGGTCGGTGCCGGCCAGCAGTTCTTGGGCCCGGGCGAGGCGGACGCGGGTCACCTCCTCGTGGAGCGTGTGCCCGACGGCGGCCCGGAACCGCCGCTGCAGCACGCTGCGACTGACGGCCACATGGGCGGCGACGGCGTCGACCTCGACCCCGTCTCCCCCGGCCGGGCCGCCGCCGGTCGGCGGGCCGCCGCACGCCCATTCGCGGATGTACCGGACGGCCGCCGCCACCTCGCGGTCGTCGGTCGCCAGCACGTCGGTGCTCCGGCGGGTGACGAGCCCGCGCGGCGGCAGCAGCGTCACGGCCGGCGGCGACCCGCCGGGCCCGCCGCCCGTCCTCCG
>JAQGHJ010000162.1 GCA_028288905.1 Phycisphaerales bacterium
CCTGACACTGCAAGGACGCTGGAGAGATCGGTGGGAAGTCCTTCGGGATTTTCACGCCCAACCCGTGGTCCGGGTGGACACAGCGAATTGATATCGCGGGTCGCGAATCAAAAGGCTGAGCTTGCACCGGTCAGCCGGATTGGTCGGAGTGGTCACCCGCCGCGGCAGGAGGGCGTGCTCCCTTCGTTCAGGCTGGTGGGGACGGTGACTTCCCGTGTCACGTCGTCCGTCTCGTTCCCCGCGAACCCCCGTCATCGTCTCGGCCGGCCTTCCGGCCGTTAGCCGTTAGCCGCTAGTCGTGAGGTTCCCGCTCGCGCAGTCGGCACCCGTGGCCGACCGCTTGGGCGGGGAAGCTTTTCGTGTTCGTACACGTCGCCCGGGCCGTCCCCGGCCACCACCCGATCTGGAAACGAGGGAGCCTATGGTCTCGCATACGTCTCTTGCCGCGCGTTCACGGTCGTCGTCGGCGTCCGGTCGTCAGGACGGTGTCGGCCCCGCCGAAGCCCACCGGTCGCCCGTGCGCCAGGCGGTCAGCTTGGTAGTCGAAGCGTTGGAGTCGCGGCAGCTGATGTCCGCGTCCGTCGTCAACAGCATTGGCGCGGCGGCATTGGCCGAACCGCCGGCGCCGACGGCCGACGCCGGCGGGCCGTACGAGGTCTCGGAGGGCGGGACGGTCGGGCTGGTCGGCTCTGCTGCCGTGGCGGACGGCGGGTCGGCCGTCGCGGCGTACGAGTGGGACTTCGAGTACGACGGGGCGTCGTTCCAGGTGAACGCGACCGGAGCGGACGCCCCGTTCGCCGCCGGACGGATGGACGGGCCGCGGGACCGGACGATCGGGCTCCGGGTTCGGGACGCGGCCGGCCGGGTGAGCGCGGTGTCGTCGGCAACCGTTTCGATCGTTAACGCCCCGCCAACGGCGCAACTCCGCCCCGGCGAGGCGGTGACGGTCGGGGCCGCGTCGACCGTCCGGTTCGCCGAAGTGACCGACCCGTCGCTGGCCGACGTGACGGCCGGGTTTCGATACGCGTTCGACTTCAACAACGACGGCGACTTCGCCGACCCCGGAGACGTCGAGGGGTCGACCAGCCCGACCGCGTCTTTCGCGTTTCCCGCCTCTGGCACGTACACGGTCCGCGGGCGGGTGACGGACAAGGACGGCGGGGCCTCGGTCTACACGACGACGGTCACGGTCAACCCCGCCAGTCCGACGGTCGTCCCGCCCCCGCCGCCGGTGGAGCCCCCGCCGGCGGTGCCGCCAATCGTGCCCCCCGTGGTCCCGCCGCTCGTCGTACGGGAGGCGCGTGCCGAGGCGGACGCGTACGTGCGAAACGGGGAGGCGGCCAACACGAACTTCGGGCTGGCGGCCGACCTTCAGGTCCGAAATTCGACGATCGCCGGCAGCGCCCGGGAGGCGTACCTGCGGTTTCCAATCACCGGCGGGGTGGCCGGAGCGACGTTGGAGTCGGCAATCCTGCGGCTATACGGCCGGGCCCTTGGGGATGTTGGGCCAATCAAGGTCGACCTGTACGCGGTCCCGTCCACCACCTGGGGCGAGCAGACGATCAGGTGGAACGGCCGGCCGGCCGCGGGCGATAAACTCGTCGCGTCCAAGGTCGTGGCGGCCGGTGCCGCCGGAACCGTCGAGTTCAACGTGTCGGCGTACGTCAAGCAGCGGAAGGCGGCCGGCGCAACGGCCGTCTCGTTCGTGCTTCGCGGGTCGGCCCCCGGCTTCCCGTACGCGTCGTTCCCCAGCGACGAGGCCTCGGCCAACCGCCCGCAGCTACGGCTCGGCGAGCGGGGCACGACCTCCGTCCCGCCCGTGTTCCCCCCGCCGCCGGTCAGCCCGCCGCCACCGGGTAGCACGACTACATCCCTCCGGGCGGTGGCCGACGCGTACGTCCGCGACGGCGAGTTCGCCAACACGAACTTCGGGGCCGCGACCGAGCTGGCCGTCCGCCGGAGCAGCTTGGCCGGGCAGGCGCGGCAAGCACTACTGCGGTTCAACCTGGCCGACTTGACGTCGATCGGGACCGCCACGCTCCGGCTCTGGGGCCGGCTAGACTCGACGGTCAACCCGTCCGTCACAATCAACGCCTTAGCCGGCGCGACGAACGATTGGACCGAGGCCGGCGTCACCTGGGCGAACCGCCCCGCCGCCGCCGGCGTCTCGCTCGGCGCGCTGTCCGTGACTGGAACGGAAGGCCGGTGGTACACGCTGAACCTGACCGCGTGGATCAAGGCCCAAAAGGCGGCGGGCAAGACGACGGCTACGCTCGTGCTAGCGGCCGACAACTACACATCGTCCGTCGCCCTGTTCGGGTCCGACGAGGCCGCGGCGAACCGTCCGGAATTGGTCGTGACCACGTGAGTCGGGCGGGGGGCGGCCGGCGATACGCGGGGCCGCGGCTTCCTCCGGGAGCCGCGACCCTGCTGCGTGCGCACGGTCACAGCCCCTATCTACCGTCCCCGGGCGAAGCGTCAGCGGCGCGAATTGCCCGCCCCGCCCGGCGCGTCACTCGCGTACGCTCTTGACGGCCTCCTCGATCATGGCCGCGGCCTTCTTCGGGCGGGACTGGAACAGCGAGTGTATCGCGCCCTCGACCTCGACCATCGGCCGGCTCAGACGGGCTGCCCCTGGTACGGGTCGTTCCGGTGCCCGCGGTTACGGGCCAACCTTGAACACGAGTCGCGTCTCCGTCCCACCCTTCAGCTTGACGAGGAGGACTTTCCCGTCGTCG
>JAQGHJ010000191.1 GCA_028288905.1 Phycisphaerales bacterium
CAACGAACTCCGTCGGGGTCGGGTGGACGGCGACCGCGTGGGGCGACGCCCGCCCGGGGATGTGCTCCTCGATGCCGGATGAGTTCGCGACGAGGGTCGGCAGTTCCGCCCCTGCCGGCCGCCAGCCGTTGATCGCCGAACGCCGCGGGTCGGGCGGTGCCTTTTCGCCGAGCAGCTCCAGCGGCACGGCCGGCACGACTCGTCCGGGGTCGTCGCGACCGGGTCGGCTCTTGTCCGCCGGCTCGACCGCCAGCACGTCGACCCACCGCTGGAGGCGGCCGGCGTCCAACGCAGATGCCTTCGCCACGTCCGCGACGGACCGGGCCGGGTCATTGACCACCACGATCAGCGCGTCGAGGTATCGGGCCGTGTCGGCGAACGCCGCAGGGTAGTCGACCTCGTAGGCCGGGCCGAACGTCGGGTAGTCGCGCAGCAGGAGCGTCGGCTTTTTCGCCCCCTCCAGCCGCGGCCGGACCCAGACGATCCGGCCACGACTCGCCCCGGCGGGGGACAGCTCATGGGCGGAAAGCCGCACCACCACGTCGCCGCCGCCGCCGCCGCCGCCCCCGCCACCGCCGGGCGAGGCCGCTAGCCGGAGCGTTTGCGTCGCGCCGACCGCCGTGTCGACGGGGAGTTGGCGGGTCGTGTTGCCGTCGCGGTAGCTGCCGATCGGAACGACCTTCCAGACCTTCGCCTGCCACGCGGCGACGTCGGCGGCTAGCGCGGCGACGTCCCCCTCGCCCGCCCGCCGCCAGCGGGCGCGGATGGGGGCTAGCACGAACGACGGCTCGTCGCCGGCCAACGCTTCCCACAGGGCCCGCACGTACGTCGGGCTGAGCGACGCCCCGGCCGCCACGGCCTCGGGCGTCGTCCGGGCGGAGAGCAGGGCGTCGCGGTGGCGGACCGTGACCGCCAGGTACGGCCCGAGCGGCAGCCGGCCGTCCGGGCCGAACGGGGCGTAGAACTGCCGCAGCTTGGCGATGCTTTCGTCGGACCAGTCGCGGCGGGTCTTCGCGACCGAGAACCGGAACCCGTCCGGCAACAGCACGGCGTGGGCGGCGACGCCCTTGGCCGCCATCAGGTACTTGTTCAGCAGGACCGGCGACACGTCCGTCAGCGCTTCGGCCGCGTTCGTGAACCCCTCGCCGGCTGCCCCGTCGGCGGGGAACTCTCTCGCCGGTCGCAGGTCGACGCCGGTCAGGTCGCGAACGGTGTAGTCGTACTCGGCGTTGCTCAGCCGCCGCAGCGGCACCCGCCCCGGGTCGCCGGCTTGGGCCCGGGCCTCGGCGTCCGTCGCCCGGCGGACCCACGCGACCAGCTGCCCCCGTTCCTCGGCCGTCGGCTGCGGCTCGCCCTTCGGCGGCATCTCCCCCGCCTCGACCAGCTCCGCCGCCGTCCGCCAGGGCTTCAACTCCTTCCGCACCCCGGCCGCGGTGGCGAACCGGTCGAGGTCCAGGCTCCCCTTGTGCCGCTCGGCCGAGTGACACCCGACGCAGTACTGCCGGACGAGCGGCCGCACCTGCGCGTCGTACGCGACACCGATCGCGTCGGGTTCACTGGCCGCGGCCGCGGCACCGGGGGCGGCTGCCGCGGCGGAAAGGCACAGGACGCACCACGTCCCGAACAACCCGGCGATCTTGGCACCCGGGCTCAATGAGCGGCGTTCGGCGATCGGTTTGTAGTCGCCTCGCATCATGTCGGATGTCTCACTGCCAGGGTTGACAAGAAGGCGTAGCCGCGCAAGCGATTACGGCGGGTTGTTCGTGGCGTTGACGCGCGGGTGCCACCGCGACCCGCCATCACGCCGTCCCACGCGGCGGACGGACGGGACGCGTGATGTTACCTGCGCGTCGGCAACCGAACCTTGGGGTGGGGCGATTCACAATCGCGGCCGCGACGCCCAAGGTACCCGCAGCACGCGCGGCGTCGCGTGCTTCACTAAGGTCTTATGCCGGAGTGCCGCCTCGGCACTCGTTTTGCGAGTTGAAGGGCGGGTCGTCGCCGCGGGTGTCAGGTGCATGGTGCAGCCCGGCCGGGCGGCCCGGCGGGTCCAGGAGGTGACGATGGTGGCCATGAACGAAGCGGCCGGGCGGAGCGGTCGATCCCGGCGCGGCGAGGTGGGGCAGGGCGAGAGCGAAGGGCTCGTCGCCCGCGTCCGCAACGGGGCGGCCGAGGCCGCGCGGGCGGCCAAGGCGCAGGCCGAAGCCGCCGCCCGGCAGATCCAGCAGGCGGCTGGTGAGGCGACGCACGAAGCGCTGACGGCCGTCCGCGAGCGGGCGCAGCACGCCTACGACGAGCGGAAGCAGTTGTGGGTCGAGCGGGCGACGCGGGCGGGCGAGGTCGTGTCCCAAACCGCCCACGCGCTGCGGGCGGTGAAGGCCGACCAGATGGCGGAGTACGTGGACGGAGCGTCCGAGCGGGTGGTGCAGGCCACCGACTATTTAGAGGGACACACCTTGAGCCAAATCATCGAAGACGCCAACGGGGTCGTCCGGCGACACCGGGCCGTCGCCGTCGGCGGCATGCTAGTCGCCGGGTTCGCCGTCGCCCGTTTCCTGAAGGCGTCAGCGGCGCGGACCACCGTGGCGGCGGCCGGCCAGGGCGACACCGGGGCCGGCGGGGGCGGTGCGGGTTCCCCCAAGGCACCGGCCCGCGATCGCAGCGGGGACGGAGCCGCCCGCCCGAACGGGCGCGGCCGCCGAGTTCAACTCGCGACGACAGCAGCGGAATGACCGGTACGGCCTGCGGGGCAGGAGGTCCCTCCTTCTGCCGCGGCCGGCGACCCCTGAAACGAACCAAGCGGAACGGCACGTGCCGGCCGGCCCTGGCGCGACATCTGCCCCGTCGTGGGGCGGGCGGCGCGGGACGAGGACGCTTTCAACGAGGTGATAACGATGGCTGCGAAGAATGCCGGCTCGACCGTGTCTCCTACTGCGAAGCGTAAACGTTCGGGCGGAAGCGCCGGTGCCCGGAAGGCGAAGCCGGAGTTGCTCCTGGCGGCGTCCCTGCCGGTCGTGGCGGTTCCGTCCGGCGACGGCACCGGTACCCGTTCAAGGCCGAGTGCGGAAGGCGGCCGGTCCCGCCGCGTTCCGGCCGCTGGCACACGACCGGAACGGGCGGCACCGACGCCGGCTCCCGCCCGGCCCGACGCCGCCCGTGGGGAGGCCGCGACGGGCGGCGAAGCCGGTCGCGGCGGGATCCTTGGCCGGGTGGCGGCGGTCGGGGAGTACGGTGCGGCGCTGGGCGAGCTCGGCCGCGACGGGCTGGCTAAGGCCGGGACCCTCGTCCGCCGCGGCGCGTCCGTCGTGGGCGAGTACGGCACGACTCTGGGCGAGTACGGACGGGACGGGCTCACCAAGGCCGGCGACGCCGTCCAGCGCGGCGCGTCCACCGTCCGGCACGCGGCGGCGGATGGCCTGGAGCGGGGCCGCGACGTCACCGCCCGCGGCTGGGACGCGTACCCGCTTGCGTTCTGCGGCGCCGCTCTTGCCCTCGGCGTCGTGGCCGGCCTGCTGCTGCCGGCGACCCCGATCGAAGACAAGGCGATGGGCCCGGCCGCCGACCGGCTGAACGGTGGGATCAAGCGGGCCGCCGGCAGCTTGGCCGACCGTGGAAGAAGCTTGACCGGAAAGGTCCTGACCGTCGCTACCACCGCCACGTCGCGCGCAGCCGAGCAGGAGGGCCTGACGCCCACCGAGATCGGGCGGAAGGTGAAACGGCTGGCCGGCAACGTCCGCGAGGCGGTCGCCAGCGTGGTCGGGGAGGCCTAGCTGCGCGGGTGCCTCCCGCGCCGTCGGCCGCGCCGGTCGACTCATGCGTTGTTCCGCCCGCCGGTGGCAAG
>JAQGHJ010000193.1 GCA_028288905.1 Phycisphaerales bacterium
AAGCCGCGGAACCTGGAGACGGGGCGGGACGAGCTGGCGCAGCTGGCGGCGGCGGCCCTCGGGGTGGGGCCGGACGCGCTGGCGGTCGCCGCGGCCGGATGCCCGGCGGGTGAAGCGGGGCGTGCCGGGGCGGGCGAGGCGGTCAACGTGGCGGGGTAGGACGGCGGTCGTTCGCCCGCCGGACCGCCGCCCCCCTTTGCCTCACGCCGGGAAGTTGCTACGCTCCGTCCGGCCCCGGTACGCGGGCACCCACGCCTCAGCGCCTCTGGGGAGCAAACGTTTATCGCTGTCCCATCGTCCGGCGCGCCGGGGAATTGGGCGGCGGGCGGAGCGAACGCCGTCGCCGTCACCTACGCCATCCTCTACTCGCTCGGTGTCCCGCCCGGATTCGACGAGTTCGAGACGAAAGACTTCGCGCGTATGGGTCGTGACGGGCAGCTGGCCGGGTTCGGTAGGGGTGCCGCGACCGGCGGCGCCAACCACGCGCTGCTTTGGACACCCGCGTCGCCCTCCGGTATCGACCTGCACGCGGCCCGGTTCACTCAAACTGTCGCCTCGGCCGCCGACGGTACGTTGCAGGTCGGCGAGGGCCGCCCCGCGGCGACTGACAATGCCCATGCCCTGCTCTGGTCGGGCACGCCCGGCTCCGCCGTCGATCTGCACCCAGCCGCCGGGTTCACGACCTCCACCGCCCACGGCACGGATGGCGCGCAGCACGTCGGCGTCGGGAAAACGACGGGCGGCCACGGCCACGCCCTGCTCTGGTACGGAACGGCCGCGTCCTTGGTAGAACTGAATCCCCCTACCGGGTTCACCGACTCGGTCGCCTACGGCACCGCTGGCGGGCAGCAGGTCGGGTCCGGCGGGGGCGGGACGGCCGGCAACGCCATCCACGCGCTCCTCTGGACCGGCACCGCCGCGTCCGCCGTCGACCTGCACCCCGCCGGCTTCACCCGTACGTGGGCACTGAGAACCAACGGAATGCAACAATTCGGGATGGGCCAGGTCCCGGCCTCCCCAGGCAACGACCGCGGCCTCCTCTGGACGGGCACCGCCGCGTCCGCGGTCGACCTGCACCCGACCGACCGCCACTTCCGATCGTACGTCCTCGACGGCAGCGGCGGGCGGCAGGTCGGGTACGGCGTTAACACGGCCACCGGCCGGATTCGCGCCCTGCTCTGGTCCGGCACCGCCGCCAGTTGCGTCGACCTCAGCGACGCCCTGCCGGCAGGGGGGCTCACCCATTCCGTCGCCTGCCGCATTACCGGCGACACGGTCTACGGCTTCGGCTGGTCCGCCTCCAACCCGCGATACCGCCAAGTCATCGCCTGGACCGTCCCGACCTTACAGTAGTCCCGGCGGCCATTCCGCCGGGGGGCTCGTCGCCTCGGGCCGCAGGACGCCCGGCCGGTGCCGCGGGTGCGGGTGCGACCTGACCGAGAACGTCAGCGGGGCGTGCCCGTAGTGCGGGCGGGCGGCGCGAGTGGCCGTCAGCGGGGCGGCGGGACCCGCTCGAGGTTGACGAGTGCCCCGCGTGGGCGAACGTTCGAAGCGGCGGCGGACGGGCCGGGCGGCGCCCGTCGTTCGGCACCGCAACTGCTTATGGCGGGCCGGTCGGCGCTCATCCTCGTCCTCGGAGCCGTCGCCGGTGCGTTCGGCTGCGTGGCCGTGCGGCAGACCCGGCTCGCCGACGGCAGCGCGAACCCGGCGGACCGCCTCCACCGATTAATGACCGAGCGGCGGATCGCGTTGCACCAGTCGTCCCTGGCCGACACGGTAGACGCGCTCCGTGCTCCGCCGGGCGGCGGCGGCGGCGGCGGCGTGGCCCGCCCGTCGGACCCGGAAGGGGTTCGCTGGTACGCGAACGCGGCAGCTCGGCGGCTCTCGCTGGCTTGGGAGGAGACGGTACGCTACTACGGGATCACGCTGAACCAGCACGTCTTCTATCTCCCGGTGCCGATCTGGGGCGCTCGCCGGGACGACGCCGCGTCCCTGACGCTCTCGTTCGACGAACACGACCGCCTGGCCGGTTGGTCGCGGCGACCCGATCCGGATTTCCGGACCGGCTACCGAAGCGTCGACCCGTCGGACGCGGCCGTGATGTTCGGGACCGGTCAAGCGGCCTCGCCGGCCGCGGCCGAGCCGTGAGCGTCCACGGGTTGGGCGGCCGCACGTCCTTGCGACCCGCCCCCCGTTTTCCCCCGGCACCCGCGGCACGTCGGCCCCGGCGTCGTCCCGCCGCGGCAGCCCGACCAACCCTCGTCCCTCGGTCTCCAACATTCTCGACTGACGCAGAACGCCCTGGCCTGGGCGGCCGGGGCGTCGGTTGTTCAAGGGCGGACGGTGCCGCGAGCGGGGGGGACTCGCGGCGGGGATCGTCCTCCGCCCCGCCCGCAATTTACGACGCGGCGGAGTTGGGGCAAGCGGGCGGGAAGTCCCGCGGTCGTTTGTCGTCCTGAGGGCGGCGAAGGCCCTTCCACCATCACCCCCGCGGCGGAGCGTAGTCCGCCAGCCAGTCGGCCTCCGTCCCGCGCCGCCGCTCCGTCCCGTAGTGCTAGCACAGGATCGCCCACTCCCGGGGCCCGACGACGTGGCAGCCGTCCGGGGCGGGGCGGACGCAGTGCTTGAGGACCGCCAGCCCTTCCGGGGAGAGGGCCAGCGCGGCGGCCGCGGGGGTGATCCGGAGGAGGGAGCCGGCGTTACCGGCAGGCCGTTCAGTTCACAGTTTCGCCGCGAACCGGGGGGCCAGCGGGATTGGGATTCGATATGCGCGAAGGGGGAGTGTGGCGGCGTCGGAATCGGGGGCGGGCGACCGGGCGGGACTGCCGCTGCCGGGCAGGCCCGGCGTTCGCGTGAACCGGGCATGGACCGGCGGAGCAAACGGCACATCCGCCCCGACCCCGTCGACCGGCAGCGAATGTCCCGAGGCCCCCGACATCCGCGGGTCCCCACGCCCAACCTACCGAGGGGCGCCGACCCTTGTAGCGAGGCGGCCGGAGCCGCCGGCGGGCGGACGTCGGAAGGAAGGGCTACTTCGCATGGCGCACCGGCACGACGACGGGCGGAAGGCCGAGCGGACGCGGGTCGAGCGGCGGCGCGGGCCCCGCTGGGAACGGCGGGTGCTGACCGACCGCGGCCGGCACGACCAGCGGTCCGTCGATCACCGCGACCCGCCGCCGCGCACCCCTGCCGAGTGGGAGGCCGGGCGCGCGCGGCCCGGCCTGCCGTTCGACGACGACCCGCCGGCCGCGCCCGTCGGGGCGATCGTCGGGCACCCAGCCCCGGGGTCGG
>JAQGHJ010000214.1 GCA_028288905.1 Phycisphaerales bacterium
CGCCCCCGTCACGGTCGCCGGCACCCTGCCGCCGCGCGGCGACGCGGTCCGCTCGCCCGGCCCCGGCGGCGAGTTGCTGCCGAACCGCCCGCAGCTGCCCGCCGGCGACTCCGGCATCGCCGAGGCCATCCTCCCGCGGTTCAGCCCGCACGAGCCGATCTACTTCATCGCCGGCCCGGACCGCCCGAACGCCAAGTTCCAGGTCAGCTTCAAGTACCAGGTGTTCAACCCCGAGGGGTCGTGGTCCCAGACGTTCCCGCCGCTGAGCGGGCTGCACCTGGCGTACAGCCAAACGTCGTTCTGGGACTGGGAGGGGGACAGCGCCCCGTTCTTCGACAACAGCTACCGCCCCGAGCTGCTTTGGAGCGCCAAGGATTGGCGACTGGAGGACGGCGGCCTCGTGTCCCGGCTCGGGCTGCAGGTCGGGGTGAACCACGAGTCCAACGGCCGGGATGGCCCCGAGTCCCGCAGCCTAAACGTCGCGTACGTCCGCCCGAGCGTCACGTTCGGCAACCCCGAAGGATTCTTCGTGACGTTCGCCCCCAAGCTCTACGCGTACCTCGACCAGGCCGACGAGAACAAGGACATCGAGGACTACCGCGGGTACGGCGACCTGCGGCTGATCGTCGGCGACCGCAACGGCCTCCAAGCCGCCGTCATCGGCCGGGTCGGGGACGATTGGGACAAGGGCTCCGTCCAGCTCGACCTGAGCTACCCGACTCGCAAGTTCTTCGGCGGGAACGTGGACATGTACCTCCACGCCCAGGTGTTCAGCGGGTACGGCGAGAGCCTGCTGGAGTACAACCGGTACTCGAACCGGGTGCGGTTCGGCGTGTCGATCGTGCGGTGAGGGGGAAAGGCAGACACGTAGGGGAAGAAGCGAACTACTGTAATCCGCACGCACCGGGCACCCGCCCCTACGTTTTGTCCGCATCGTCCCTCGTGCACTCCGCGCCCCCGCGATCGAAGGGACGATCCCCGCTCAATCGAATCGGCAGTCCAGCACGATCGCCCGCTCCAGCCGCTTCAGGTACTCGCTCGCCGGGATGTCGACGCAGCCGAACCGCTTGAGGTGCGCGGTGGTCGCCTGGGTGTCGAGGAGGGCGTACCCGCGCGCGCGGAGCCGGTCGACGAGGTGGACGAGGGCGACCTTGCTGGCGTCGGTGCGGCGGTGGAACATGCTTTCGCCGAAGAACGCCCCGCCGAGGCTGACGCCGTACAGCCCGCCGGCCAGCTCCCCGTCCTGCCACGCCTCGACGCTGTGGGCGTACCCGAGGGCGTGCAGGTCGCAGTAGGCCCGGACGAGCCGGTCGTTGATCCAGGTGCCGTCGTCCCGCTCGGTCCCGCAGGCCCGCATGGTGGCTTCAAAGTCGTGGTTCACCCGGACGTCGAACCGCTTCTGCCGCACCACTTGCCGGAGCGTGCCGGGCACGTGGAACGCCTCCGGCGGGTCGAGCGGGATGACCCCCCGCGGGTCGGCCGAGTAGAACCGGATCACCCCGTCCCGGTCGGCCATCGGGAAGATGCCCTGGGCGTACGCGTTGAGCAGCGTGTTCGGGTCCAAGCGGGCGGGGCGGGTCACGGTGGGGGATTGTAGCGGGGCGACGCCGGCCCCGAAGCGGTCGGCGGGCAAGGTTTCGTTCGCCCGTTTCCTCCCGCATTTTGACGAACACCCGACCGGCCGTCGCCCGTATCATCTGGGCAAGTTTTCGCGGCCCCGCCCGAGCGGGCGGCCCGAACTGGCGGGCCCGGGCTTTCTCCGCCCCGGCGAGCGCTGCGTGCGTCCCCCCGGCCCACGGCCCGCCGGCCCGATAAGAGCGCCGGCCGGCACCGTGGCGCGCCCGGCCGGCCAATGTGGCCCCGTTCGTGGACCGATACCGAGGGCACGGCGGCCCGCCGCACCGGCGGCCGCGCACCGCGCGAGCGGTCGCGGCCCGCGCGGGTGTTTCCGCCGACCCGACCCCGACTCCCGATGAACGAAACCACCCCCAACGCCGCCGCCGAGCCCGGAACCCCGCCCGCCGCCAGCCGGCACCGGCCCGACTACGGCAGAATCGGCCCGGTCCGCCGCCTGTGGGCGAGCCGCCGCCGAGTCGCCCTGGTGGCAGCCGCCCTGCTCGTCGCCGTCGCCCTCGCGGCCGGCGTCTGGGCCAAGGGCCGGGGGTACAAGACGGACCTGTTCGCCCGGCTGTTCCCGGACAGCGTCAAATACCTGAAGAAGCCGACCGTGGTCGCCGTCCGCCCGGCCGACTACGAGGGCGGGGTGCCGCCGGACGCGTTCATCGCCGCCGACGTAAACCTGCCGAACCCGGGCAAGGTGATCGACCGGGCCACGCTCGACGGGGCCGTGTTCCTGCTCAAGGGGAACGCCCGGGAGCGGGTCGAGGCGGTTGTGAACACCAGCGGCGGCGGCGACGCGATCGTCATCCGCCCGACCCGCCCGCTCGAGCTCAACGCCCTGTACACGTTCGAGGTGCTGCCGGCCCTGAAGGACACCGGCGGGGCCGGTTTCGAGCATTTCAGCAGCACGTTCTCGACCGCCGCCGGCACCGTCTATACGGAGTTCCCGGCCGCGGCGACGAAGGTCGAACTGCCGGCGTCGGCCGGGCAGTGGTGGACCGGTGTCACGTTTGGCCCCGACGGCCGACTCTACGCCAGCACGCTCGCCGGCCAGGTCGGCCGGTTCGACGTCGCATCGGACGGTACCCTGTCGAACCTTAAGCTCATCAGCACCGTGCTCGCCGCCAGCCGCGGCCCGCGGATCATGACCGGGATCACGTTCGACCCGGCCTCGACGCCCGACCACCTCGTCGCCTACGTCGCCCACGGCACGTTCCCGTTCGACCGCGTGCCCGAGGGCGCCCCGTCCCGCAGCAAGGCCGGCACCCCGCACGGGCTGAGCAACAAGGTCATCCCCGACTGGAGCGGCAAGATCAGCCGGCTGTCCGGTCCCGACCTGGAGAAGTACGAGGACGTCGTCGTCGGGCTGCCGCGGGCCCGGCACGACCACACGACCGGACAGATCTCGTTCGGCCCGGACAAGGCGATGTACTTCGCCCAGGCCAGCAACACCGCCATGGGCCAACCGGACCACGAGTGGGGGTACCGCCCGGAGCGGCTGCTGACCGGGTGCCTGATGCGGGTCGACCCGTCCGCCCTCGCCGCCGGCCGCCCGCCGCTGGACGTGCAGACGGAGGAGGTCGACCCGGCGAGCGGCCGCAAGCCGTACGACCCGTTCGCCCCGGCCGCCCCCCTGACGATCGTCGCCACCGGCACCCGCAATTGCTACGACCTCGTGTGGCACTCGAACGGCCGGCTGTACGCGACGCTGAACGGGTCCGCCCGCGGCGGCAACACCCCGGCCGGCGGGGCCAGCCCGGCACGCCGGTTCGACGCCGCGACGGCTGGCCCGTACGCCGGGCCGGTCGTGCCGGGGCTGGCCGGCGTCGGCACCCAGAACGACTACCTGCTGCGGATCGAGCCCGGCGGGTACTACGGGCACCCGAACCCGACTCGGGCCGAATTCGTCATGAACGGCGGCAACCCGACGGCCGGCAAAGACCCGTTCGAGGTCGCCGAGTACCCGGTCGGCACCCTGCCGGACCGTAACTGGCGGCGGCCGGCGTTCGACTTCGGCAAGAACCTCAGCCCGTGCGGGGCGGCCGAGTATACGGGCGACGCGTTTCCCGCCCTCAAGGGCAAGATCCTCGTCGTCCGCTTCTCCGGCGGGAAGGACGTCGTCGCTCTGACGCCGGGCGACAACGGCGACGTGGCCGAAGTGGTGACGGGGCTCGACGGGTTCACCACGTTCCACGACCCTGTCGACTTGTGCGTCGCCCCGGCGACCGGGTTCGTGTACGTCGCGGAGCACACGGGCAAAAAGATCACGCTGCTCCGCCCGGCCGCCGACCCGGTGTCGAAGCGGGCGATCCGGAACGTGATGGCCGGCCCAGGCGACGCCGCCCCCGCCCGCCCGTCGCTACCGATGGTCCGCACGCCGAACGATGATTGACCGTGCGGCCGCGTTCCGTCGGAACAGCGCTCCGATTCTTAGTGGCACGGGTATGCAACCCGTGCTTGTTTTTTCCCCTGCTGGGAACGCGGTTGCGATGATGCGCTAACGTAGGGATGCAGTTTCGGCCCCACCCTTCCGGGTGGCGCCGATTGAACGTCGCGGTGCGATTTCAACGTTGAGCGGATCGGGCGAGGGGAAGCACGTGCTGCAAACCCGTCCAACCGGGAGGGCGACCCACCCGCTCGCCACCCGATCACAGCACCGCGCTTGTGAAGTGAAACTGCACCCCGGCCGCCTCGGCCGCAGCGAGCAGGGCCTCGGCCGCCCGCAGGTCCCGCAGGATCGGGTTCGGCTGTTTAAAGTCGTTCAGCGCCCCCTCGACGTGGGCCGCCAGCGCCCGGACCGTCGCCAACCCGTCGGCCGCGGCGAACCATCGCTCGGGCGGCACCCGCATCTTCGCCGGGTCGAACCCGTCCGCCACCAACTGGGCGATGATCGCCTCCCGGCTCTCGGACAGGAACGACGTCAGCGCCGGCACGTTCCGCCGGCGGGCGGCCGTCGCCAGCCGGTCCGACTCCCGGGCGAGCGCCTTGCCGGTCTTGGCCTTGGCGTACGCCGCGGCCGGCGCGGGGTCGGGCAGGTCCGATTGGAGTGTGACCACGAACGCTAACGCCGGCATCGCGTCGATCCTCCGCCGAACCCGCCCCGCGGCCGCTCCCGTCCGGGCGGCCTGCCCGGACTGTACCGATCCCTGCGGCCCGTGTCATCGCGGCGGCCGCCACCTCACCCCCCCATGCGAAGTTGCAGAACTGGTCCCGCGGCAAATCCGGGCGAAGTTGGCGCCCGCCGGCCGCCTTTCTCGCTTTACCTGTTGACGACAACCTCACGCCGGAGCCCGGCGGGCGCTCTTGACCCCCGCCGTCCCCGCCCGCCGCCCCTCGCGAAGGACGCCCATGAGCGAACATCCGACTACTTCGACCCCTGTCGAACCGGCTAACCGGCACGACGACGAGGGGTACGTGGACCCGCGGGCGTGGAACGACGCGAAGGCGGCGTTCGGCCCCGGCAGCGACGTGGCGGACATGCTGGGCCGATTGGAAACGTGCCAGTGGGCGAGCCCCCGGCTGCTGCTGGCGACGGCGATCCACGCGTTCCTCGCCCGGGACGAGGTGGCCCGCCTCCGGGACCTGGCCACATTCCTCGACTCGCCGGACGAGAACGGCCGGGTCTCGGGAACGGAGCTGCCTTCCGCAGAGGGGCCGCCGCTCGGCCCGGGCACGTCGCTGGACCCGGCAGCCGGGG
>JAQGHJ010000215.1 GCA_028288905.1 Phycisphaerales bacterium
CCGCGGGGCGGACGACCCGCGTCGCCCGCCCCGCGGGCGTTGTGTGGTTGGCGCGGCTGCCCTCGCCGCCGGCGGCCGTCAGGTGAACAGCTCGACGCCGGACGACGGGTCCTTCAGCCAAAGGTTCGAGTTCCCGATCTTGACCAGGACCGAGTCGATCTTGGCCCGGTCGAACCCGGCCCCGCCGACGACGGTGTCCCACGCCTTGGCGTCGTAGGCGTCGAGTAGGTCGTTGCCGGCCTCCCCGTCCAGCTCGTCCTTCCCGGCCCCGCCGACGAGGGTGTCGTTCCCCTCGCAGCCGAAGATCGTGTCGTTCCCGCCGTTGCCCCAGATCTTGTTGTTCGAGACGTTGCCGGTGATGACGTCGTCGCCGCTGCCGCCCCGGCAGTTCTCCGTGTCCTCGCTGATCGTGTCGCCCCGGACGTCTCCGTTGTGCGGGTTCTCGATCCGGATGTCGTGCAGCCACGACCCGCTGAGCGTGTCGGCCAGCGAGTACAGGTTGATCTCGAGGTTCTCGGTCCGGTGGGAGTAGTCGACCGCGTCGACGCCGTCGCCGCCACTCATACGGTCGGCCCCGTACCCGCCGTCCATGACGTCGTCCCCGGTCCCGCCCGTCAGGTCGTCGTCCCCGCCGCCGCCGCGGAGGAAGTCGACGCCGCTGCCGCCGTTCAGCGCGGTCGGGATCGTGGTCGCGTCCGACGACCGGAGCGAGTCGTTCCCGCCGAACCCGTTCAGCACGATCTTGGCGACCTTGCTCTTGGCGAACGTCGACGTCGCCCCGTTCAGCGAGACCTTCACGTTCGTCCCCGAGTTGGTGACGACGATCTGGTCGCTGCCGTTCGTCCCCGACGCGGTCAGGACGTGGGTGGCCGGGTTCAGCGAGACCGACATCATGCGGCGGGACTCGACTGCTTCGATCAGGAAGTTCGACATGGCGCGGGCTCCGGTTGCGGGCGGACGGTCGGGGTCGCGGCGGGACACGGGGTCCGCCGCAGGCTCGGCAGCGTTCCGGGCGATCGGTAGCACCGTCCGACGTCCTCGCCTTCGATGAGCGGAGTATGCGGCACGCCCGACGGCCCGGCCTTCGCCCGGATGCGGGCAGGCACGAACAGGGCACCGGCGGGCGGGCGGTGACGGGCGGGCGGACGGGCGGACGGGCGGGCGGCGGCGAACGAAGGAAGGGAGTTGGTCGAACTGCCGCGGCGAGACGACCCAGGGGCCGACGTGCCGCGGGAGCTGGGGGGGGGCACAAGGCCGGCCGGTGGCGGGGCCGCGGAGAGCCGGTGACGCCCGCCCGGTCCGCTGCGACGGCTGGCTAGGCAGCAGCCGGCGGCCGGGGGCCGAGCATGTCGGCGAAGCTTTCGAAGTCCGGCGCCATCTCCACCCAGGTGTTGCCGCGGCCGCCGCCCGGCCACTCCAGACCAATCACCGACGGGTCGGCCGGGCCACGGCGGAAGTCCGGCAGGATCGGCGAGTCCGCCCCGAGGCCGCGGTCGGCGATCTCGACCGCCGCTCCGGTGACGAGTTCGTGCACCGCTCCGTGACGCGCGTAGAAGTCGTCGGGGTTCGTACCGGCACCCGTCTGCGCCAGCGTCGCGAACGGGGGCGGGTGCGAACAGATCCGGCGGAGCCGCCGGTTGCGGTCCGGCGGAATCAAGGAGCGGTTGTTCTGTCCGGCGAGTGCGTCGCGGCCGGACGGCCACACGCCCGTGGCGATGAGCGTCGACAGCAACTTCGGGATCTCCAAGCCGCCGACCGTCATGCGCCTCCGCTGCCTAACGCAAGGCCGTTGAGCGGCGGCGGCGGCGACCGCCGCGCGACGCTCGACCGCGTGGGACCCCTGCCCGGAGTGCGGGGCGGTGCAGGCAACGAACCAAATCTCAAACTGAACCACTACCGGCAGGTCCGTTATCTTTCGGGCGGACGGCTATTCCCGGGCGAAGCCGCTCACGCCCAAAAGAGGACCGCCGACGTGGCGCAGCCCGCCGCCGACGCGAGCGTGGAGCCGCCGGCGATGACCAGCCCGCGCCCGGCCGGTGCCGGACCTCTCGCCAACCCGACGACCGTCATCACGAAGCCGATCACGAACAGCGGGGCCGCGACCAAGGCGAGAAGGACCGAGAGTAACTGCCGGCCGGACGGAAACCCGAAGAACATCATGCCTTTCGGTGTATCGTGGTGCGGCCCGCGGATACATCCCAAAAGACTTGAAATCACCGGCAGGACGGCTGAAGCCACCCGCAACCACCCGTGCCGGCCGTACCTCCCCCGCCTACTTTTTCGCCGGCTCCGCCGGCGGCGGCGTCAGCTTCACGCCGTCCGGCCACGCCGCCCCTTCATTGATCCACCGCTCGATCGTCCCGACGTCGGCCGCCGTCATCGCCGCCTTCTTCTGCGGCATCCGGTGCTCCGGGTCGTCGGACTTCATGAGCTGCACGATCAGGCTTTGGTCGGCCTTGCCCGGCTCGATCGGCGGCTCGTCCGACTCGCCGGGGGTGAACGCCTGCTTCTTCGTCAGCAGGCTGTACGCCTTCGTCGGCCGCTCGCCGTGGCACTTGGCGCAGTTCGCCTCCAGCAGCGGCTTCACCTGGGTGACGAAGTCGACCTTGCCGCCGGCCGGGCGGGTGGTCGGACGGGACGCCGGAGCCACCGGCTTGGGGGCCGGGCCCGCGGCCCCGGCTAACCCGGCCGCCGCGAGGGCGGCGATTAGGAATGTTCGGTGACGCATCGGTTCTCCTGTACCTGTACCGGCCGGCCCGGGACGTGCCGGCCTCACCCGTCGACCCCTGCCGCGTCACGGCGGGGTTTGGCCGGCCCCGGCACGCAGGTCCCGCACGGCCCGCTGGAACGTCGGCGAGTCCGGCCGCAGCCGTTGCGCGGCCTCGTACTGGGGCAGTGCCAGGTCGGGCCGGCCCTGCCGCAGGTAAAACGTGCCGAGGCTTTGGCGGGCGGCGACGGCGCCCGGGTGCCGGCGGACGGCGTCGAGCAGCGCGGCCTCGGCCTCGGCCGGGTGACCGCCCTGGGCCAGCGCGATGCCGAGCGGCGTGTGCGGGTCCGGGTCGCCGTCCGCCGACCCGACCCCGCCTGCGTCGAGCACCGCGATCGCCCGGCGGTACGCGGCGGCCGCCTCGTCCCACCGCCCGAGCTCCTGGCAGACCCGCCCGAGGTACTCCCACACCCGCATGTCCCACGGGTGGATCTCGGCTGCCCGGCGGGCGTGCGGCAGCGCGTCAGCCGGCCGACCCAGAAAGTCGAAGTGCCCGGCCAGCGACCGGTGGGCGGCCCCGCTGTCCGGGTTCACCTCCAGCGTCCGGGAGAACAGGGCGATCGGGTCCCGCCACAGCGACGCCTGCCGCGCCGACAGCCCGCATAGCACGAGCACAACGGCCGCCGCCGTCCCGTACACCCCGGCGGCCGGCAGCCGGGG
>JAQGHJ010000485.1 GCA_028288905.1 Phycisphaerales bacterium
CCGGCGTGGGAGTAGGTGGTCCGGCGCGAGCGGACCACCCTGAGTTCGTGCCTCCCGAGCACCGACCCGCTTGAGGTTCACCCTCACCCCCGCCCTCTCCCGACGGGAGAGGGGGGAGCGTCCCCGAAGTGACAACCGAGACGAACATGACGACGGTCCCGAACGCAACCCGCTCCAAACGATCGACCCTCATCGCCCGTAGCGCCGCCGCGGCCGCGCTCGCCTTGCTGCCGGTCCTCGCCCGGGCCGCCGGGCCGAACGGGGACGCCCCGCCGAACGAGCCCGAGGCCGAGCGGGCGGCGTTCAAGGTGGCCGACGGGTTCGACGTCACCCTCTTCGCGGCCGAGCCGATGCTGCTCAAGCCGATCGGGATGAACTTCGACGCGGCCGGGCGGCTGTGGGTCGCCGGGTCGCAGACGTACCCGCAGGTGAAGCCGGGCGACGTGCCGAACGACAAGGTCTTCGTCCTCGAGGACACCGACGGCGACGGCAAGGCCGACAAGAGCACCGTGTTCGCCGAGGGGTTGTTTTTGCCGACGAGCGTGCTGCCGGGCGACGGCGGCGTGTACGTCGCCAACAGCACCGAGATGGTGTTCCTGAAGGACACGGACGGCGACGGCAAGGCCGACTACCGCCGGGTCGTGCTCAGCGGGTTCGGGACCGAGGACACGCACCACGTCATTCACGGGTTCCGGTGGGACTTCGGCGGGCGGCTGAACTTCCTCCAGGGCATCTACGTCGGCAGCCGGATCGAGACCCCGCGGGGGACGAAGGTCGGGTTGGCCAGCACGCTGTGGCAACTGCGGCCGGACTCGATGGAGCTCGGCATCTTCTGCCAGGGCCTCGTCAACCCGTGGGGCGTGACGTGGGACCGGTACGGGCAGATGTTCCTGACCGACGGGGCCGGCGGCGAGGGCGTGAACTTCGCCCCGCCCGGGACCGCGTTCACGGCCGCCGACGGGGCGACGCGGGTGCTCAAGGGGCTGAACCCCGGCAGCCCGAAGTACTGCGGGGCGGAGATCATCGACGGCCGGCTGTTCCCGGCCGACTGGCAGGGGGACCTGATCACGAACGACTTCCGGGCGAACCGCACGGTGCGGTTCAAGCTGACGCCGGACGGCAGCGGGTTCGCGGCCAAGCTGATGCCGGACGTGATCGCGTCCGGCGACCGGGCGTACCGCCCGGTGGACGTGAAGATGGGGCCGGACGGCGCCATGTATATTGCGGACTGGTACAACCCGATCATCCAGCACGGCGAGGTCGACTTCCGCGACGCCCGGCGGGATAAGGTGCACGGCCGGATCTGGCGGCTCGCCCCGAAGGGGAGCAAGCCGCTGGCGAAGCCGAAGCTGGCGGGGGCGTCGGTGGACGTGCTACTGACCCAGTTGGCCGCTCCGGAACAGTGGACGCGCCTTGAGGCGAAGCAGCAGCTCAAGGCAATGGGGCCGGAGAAGGTCGTGCCCGCCCTGGCGGAGTTCGTGAAGGCCGCGGTCGGCCGCGACCCGGGCACGCTCAAGCCGGGCGAGCCGGTCCACGACGTCGCGCTCGAGGCGCTGTGGGCGTACGAGACGCTCGACGTCGTCAACGCCGATCTGCTCCGCGTGTTGCTCAAGTCGCCGACGCCGGACGTGCGGGCGGCGGCGGTGCGGGTGTTGGCGCATTGGGCGGTCAAGACCCTGAGGCCGGAGCCGAGGGCCGCGTCGGTCGGCATGGGGATGGACCCGGTCGCGGCGGCCGCCGCCTTGGCGACGGACGACCAGCCCCGCGTCCGGCTCGAAGCGATCCGCGCCTTGGCCGACATCGGCCGCGCGACGAACGACCCGGCCGCCGCCGCCGCGGCCGTCAGGGCGACCGACAAGCCGCTCGACCCTTTTATCGAGTACGCGCTGTACAAGACGTTGTCCGACCTGAAGGACCTGTGGCTGCCGTTGGCGACGAAGCCGGGCGGCGCGGCGAAGCCCGACGGAGCGGCCGCGCCAGCCAAGCCGCTGTTCGCCAATGAGGACCACCTGAACTACGCCCTGCGGGCCGTGCAGAGCGGAGACGCGCTGAAGCAAACGGTGGCCGACCTCAAGGCCGGCAAGGTGCCGGCCGCCCGGCGGGCGGAGGCGTACGACTTGGTCGCGGCCGTCGGCGAGCCGGCCGACCTGCGGGTGCTGCTGGACCACGCGGCCGACGCCAAGGCCGACCCGACGGTCCGCCGGCTCGCCCTGGCCGCGCTGGAGAAGGCGGCCCGCCAGCGGAAGGCGGCGGCGAACGGGCCGGTGCCGGCCCAGGTGCAGAAGCTGTTGGCCGACCGGTCGGCGGCCGTGCAGGAGTCGGCCGCCCGGCTGGCCGGGCTGTACAAGGTCGCCGAGGCCCGGACCGACCTCGAATCGAAGCTGGCGGCCCCGACCACGCCGGCCGGCGTCCGGTCCGCCGCCGCCGTGGCGCTCGCCGACCTGGGGCCGCAGGGCACGGCGGCGCTGGAGAAGTCCGCCGCCCCGACCCAGCCGCCGGCCGTCCGGGCGGCCGCCATCGCCGGGCTGGCCGGGGCCGACCTGAAGGCCGCCGCGACGGCCGCCGCCGACTTCCTGACCACCGCCAAGGCCGGGGAGGACCCGTCGGCGGTGTTGGGTGCATTCCTCCGCCGCGAGGGCGGGACGGCGGCACTGGCCGCGGCGCTGAGCGGTAAGAAGCTCCCGCCGGACACGGCCAAGCTCGCCCTGCGATACGTCCAAGGCGTGGGCGTCGACCTGGGGCCGCTCGGGGAGACGATCCGCTCGTCCTCCGGCACGGCCGGCGGCGGGGCGGTGCAGCTGTCGGCCGACGACATGAAGGCGACTGTCGCCGACGTGCTGGCCAAGGGCGACGCCGCCCGCGGCGAGGCCGTCTACCGGTCGAAGGCGGCCAGCTGCACCCAGTGCCACATGATCGGCGGCGTCGGCGGCCCGCTCGCCCCGGACCTGCGGGCGATCGGCGCGACGTCCCCCGTCGACTACCTCGTCGACTCGATCCTCGCCCCGAACAAGGCGGTGAAGGACGGGTACGCCGCCACGAGCGTCAGCACGAAGGACGGGGACCTGATCCAAGGCATCAAGGTTCGGGAGGACGCCAAGGAACTGGTCCTCCGCGACAACGCCCGGGACGAGATCCCGATCCCGCTGGCCGACATCAAGAAGCGGACCGAGGGCGGCAGCCTCATGCCGGCCGGGCTGCAGGACGGGCTGACCCGGCAAGAGTTTTTGGACTTGGTCCGGTTCCTTTCCGAGCTCGGCAAGCCGGGCCCGTACGCGGTGCCGACAACGCCGGTCGTGCGGCGGTGGCGGTCCCTCGATCCGGTCCCGCCCGAACTGGCGGCGGCCGAGCCGGGCAAGCCGGCCACCGGTGCCGCGGCGGCCGCCCTGTCGGCCGACGCCCCGGGCTGGTACCCGCTGTACGGCACGGTGGCCGGCGACCTGTCGACTGCGGACCTGCCGACGGCAACCGGGGCATCCGCCGGCGGGTCGAAAGTCGCGTTCGTCCGGTTCGACATCGACGTCGCCGCGGCCGGGCCGGTCAAGCTCGTGCTGAACGACCCGGCCGGCCTGTCGGCGTGGGCCGACGGCAAGCCGTTGGCGGGCGGGGCCGCCGCGGCCGGCAAGGAGTTGACGTT
>JAQGHJ010000486.1 GCA_028288905.1 Phycisphaerales bacterium
CCCGCCCGCCGGCGGCGGTTGGGCGAAGCTGGTCCAGTCTTCCGGGTCGGTCGGGTTCACCCTCACCGGAACCGTGCTGCCGACCGTAATGAACTCGCCGGACTTGCGGTCGCCCAGCCTGCCGGTCGCTTGGCGGGGGCGGCCGTCCCAGACGAACGCCAGCGTCACCTCCGAGTCGGGCGGGGCCGCTCGGCTGCCGAACACCAGCCCGCTCGCCTGGACGATCTTGGCTTGGACGACGGTGCCGGACCGGCTGAGCCACGCTTGGTGGGCCCACGCCCGCCACCCGACGAACGCCATGTACCCGGTGGCGACGAGCAGCGCGGCCGCCACCAGCCACCGGGCCCGCACGGCCGGGTCGAACCACGCCCGCCGCCCGACGGCCGGCGAGATCGCACGGGGCGGGTCGGGCAAGGCGAGCGGGTCCCGCACGGCGAGCGGTTCGGGCGGCGGGGCGGAGTCGGTCATGGCGGGCGGGGAGTGTACCGGGGAACAGCATGACGGGCGCGGCGGGAGGACGACGACGTAGTGGTGGGCCGTTGGATGGCAGGGTCGGTCTGCCGCTAGGTCGCCCCCCCTTTCTCACGACCTTGCATCCTCATTGGCCGCCCGCGTCCCTCAGTAGCTCGCCCATTTGCGGGCCCACCGGCACCGCGGCCGACGCGCCGGCGGCACTGCCGCCCGGCCCGTCCGGCTTGAAGTACCCGAGTTCGACGCACGCCGTTAGCAGCTGCCGGGCGACGCCGCCGGCGGCCCGGCCGCCGCTGCCGCCGTACTCGGTCATCGTCGCGAACGCGACCCGCGGGTGGTCGGCCGGGGCGAACCCGATGTACCACCCGTGGGCCAGCTCCCGGCCCTTGTCGCCGAACCCGCGGTACCACGGGGCCCGCTCGTTCGGGTGGTCCGGGGTGGACGGCTCGAGCACCTCGTACCGCAAGTGGTTCTTCTCGTCCCGTGCCTGCTTGCCGGTCGCGGGGTCCATGATCTTGATCGAGAACTTCGACGCCTGGGCGCTGCCGGTCTTGCCGGCCACCCGCAGCCCGGCCAGGGCCGGGGCGTGCTGGGCGACCTGCTTGCCGGTCCCGGCCGACCCGTACACGACCCGCTGCATGCCGTCCTTGGCGGCGGCGACGGCGGCCGGGTCCAGCCCCAGGTCGTACGCGTCGGGCCAGTCGGGGGCGGCGAGCGGCTTGCCGTCGGGGCCGTCCGCCTGCGGGGCCGGCCGCAGGGCCGGCAGCTTCACCCCGGCGCGGGCGGCGTCGGCGGCGGACACGAGCCGCGGTCGCATCCACACCCCGCCCCGGGCGATCGTTGCGGCGACGTTCGCCATCTGGATCGGGGTCGCGGCCACCGGGTCCTGCCCGATGCCGGCGAACCACGTCTTGAACCGCCGGTCGGCGGCCGGGCCGTCCCCCTTGTACGCCCGGGGCAGCCGGCCACGGGCCTCGGCGATCCCCACCCCCGTCGGCCGCCCGAGCCCGAACCGCTCGCCCCACACGCTCAGCCCCTCGAGCCCGAGCCGGTCGGCGACCGTCTCGAAGTACACGTTACAGCTCCGCTCCAGCGCGTCCCCGAACGTCAGGTTCCCGGTCGGGTGCGGGACCGGGATCGGGTGGTGCGCCGGGTTCGGCAGCCGGGCCCCGTTGAACAACTGGCTCGCGACCCAGCACCGGCCGACGCTCCGCCGTTTGCCGTCGATAACGAGGTAGCCGGTGCACTCGATCCCCTCGTCCGCTCGGACCACCCCCTGGGTGACGCCGCCGAGGCCGACGACCGTCTTCATCGTCGACCCGGGCTGGAGCTGGGCCTGGGTCGCCCGGTTCATCAGCGGGGCGTTCACCTCGTCGGCGTGGAGCTGGGCGTACAGTTCGTCGAACGTGTTCAGGTCGAACGTCGGGTACGACGCCATCGCCAGCACGTCCCCGGTCGCCACGTCGATCGCGACGGCCGCCCCGTGGAACATCGCCGTGTCCGTCACCTCGCCCCGTGGGTCGACCAGTTCGACGGCGGTGAACGCCGCCTCGAGCCGGGCCTGCAGCTCGATGTCGATCGTCAGCCGAACGTCCTGCCCGGCGACCGGGTCGGTCCGGCTCAGCTCCGCGTCCTGCCCGGGCACCCGGACGACCTTTCCCTTCGCTCCCCGCAGGGCCGGCTCCAGCAGCTGCTCGACCCCGCCGCGGCCGACCTGGTCGTTCGGCAGGTACTGCCGGGCCTCGTCCTTCGGGTTGTCCTCGCTCAGCAGGTCCTCGCGGGTGACCTTCGACACCCGGCCCATCAGGTGGCAGCCGGCCGCCCCGTACGGGTACGTGCGGTGGGTGCTCGCCCGCAGCTCGACCCCCGGGAACCGGTCGGCGTACTTGCCGAGGTACGTCTGGACGTCGTCCGGGACGGCCCGGAGGATGACGTGGGCCTCGGTCTGCTCGGCGACGGTGACGGCGTAGCTGTCGAGGTCCCCCTTCTCGCCGGCCAGTCCCTCGACGAGCCACCGCCGCCAGAACGCCTCGGTCTCCTGCCGGTCCTGCTTCTCCTGCATCGCCCGGCGGTAGTTCCCCTGGCGGACGAGCCGCTGCCGCATCTCGACCTTGCTCACGATCGCCCGGCGGGCGTCGGCCACCTCCCCCGCCGGCCGGCCGGACATCTGGGCTAAGTCGTCCCACATCCGGGCGACGTCGGCCCTGACCGCCTCGGCCTCGACCGCGATCCGCTTCACCCGCTCGGCCTTGGGGGTCTTGAGGTAGTCGTCCCCGACCCGGGCCCGCAGCCGCTTGGCCGCCCGCTCCGCCACCCACTTGGCGTCCGGCGGGTCCGTGATCGCCCGGTAGTCGACGCACGCGTCGACGCACGGCTTGTCGACCGCCACCGGCTTGCCCATCCGGTCCAGGATGCTGCCGCGGACCGTCTCGACGAGCTGCGACCGCTTCATCGTCTCGGCGGCGGCCTTGGTCCACGTGTCGTGCTCGGCCACTTGCACCTGCCCGGCGCGCAGCACGAGCACGAGCGCGAACAGCGCGAGGAACCCGAGGAAGAACTTCAGGCGGCGCTCGAACATCGGGGGTGTCCTCCTGACACGGGGCGGCCGGAGATCGTCCTTGATCGGCGGCGGGTCGAAACGGGTTAGCGGACGCGGGGCGGGTCGGTCGAGGCGGCGGGCATCCTACCGCGCAGGCACCGGGATGTCGGCGCGGGCGGGAGGGTCTCAAGCTCTCGACCTAGAAGTGGAACAGGGCGCAACAACAAGCCGCGGGCGCAGCGAAGCGGAGCCCCGGATCCCCCGTCCATCAGAACGGAAGAATCCCGGGGCTCCGCTTCGCTTCGCCCGCGGCTCGCGTGTCGTCGGGCGAAGAAGAGGGTGGGGCAAGGCGAGATACATCGACCTCGCCCCGCGGCAGATCAGAACACCGCGTCGACGATCGCGACGAGCATCCCGAATGCCGCCAACACGATCGCGACGAGGCTCAAGATGCCGCCGCTGATCCGCGGCGACACCGCCCGAAGCATCCCGATGAGCCCGAGCACGACGGCAACGACGGCCAGCATAAATTTGCCCCCGGCGTTGTGGACCAGGAAGCTGCCGATCGCGCAAGCGATGGCCAAGATCGACGCCATGCTTTTGACCGCGACCGGGACCACCGGTCCGTAACCACGGCGGCCGTCGTTCCGGTAACCGATCGGGTTCATCATGGTCATGTCACACCTCAGCTTCGAGCGAGTCGGACGACTCGGAGCGGCGTCCTACGCGACCGCACGCGTTCCCGAGACGACACATCATTCCCGCCGGGCATGACGGGGGTGCGAAAAGCGGGTTAGGCCACCTTCACTGTGGGACCGGCACGTTCGCGGGACCGGCCGCGTTGGTCAGGTCCATGACGGCGGCGAAGATGGCCGCCACCGCCATGACGGCTGCCAGCCAAGAGAAGAGCATGAGCCAAACCTGCGGCCGGCGCGGCCGCAGCAGCCCGACGATGGCGAACCCTGTCGCGACCATGGCGCCGTAAAGCCGACCTGCTCCCGACGGAATGATGTACGTGCCGATCGAGAAGAGAATTGCAACGCAAGCGCCGACGATCTTGATCGCCGTGGAGACCTGCGGGACGCGGCGGGCGTCGTACGCCGGCGTGCCGTGAAGTTCGGTGGTGGCCATAGGGAACCCAGGTTCTTGCCGGGGCCAGACCACCACCCGACGCTCTCGGGGGTGCCGGCCCGTGACGTTGACCCTAGGGTTCGATCGCGGGCGGGAGGGGCAAGGCTTATCCGTCCCCGGGCGGTGCTGAAACCTGAAGGACCCCGGCTGGAACGGACCGAGTGGGCCAATGTAAGCCGGGTCCGGACGGCTCCGTCTGGCACTCTTGGGATCCTCCAGAGCGGGTGTCTTCGGGAGCAGACAGGATGTGGCGGGTTGGGATTCGGCTGCGCGTGCCCAGGCCCTCCCGAAGTACCCGGAGGAGGGGCCGGAGGCAGTCGCGGACGACCCGAGCAAGCAGTCGTGAATCGCTTGTTGCGACGCCCCAATTACTTGCCGCTGGCGTACCCGCGCGGGTGGTCCTTGAACCAGTTCCAGGCCGACCGGATGATCGACTCCGGGTCCTTGTGCTTGGCCTCCCAGCCCAGCAGTTCCTTCGCCCGGCTCGGGTCGGCGTACAGGGCGATCGCGTCGCCCGACCGCCGCGGGCCGAACGTGACCGGCACCGTCTTGCCCGTCACCCGCTCGGCCGTGGCGATGATCTCCTTCACCGAGAACCCGTTGCCGGTGCCGAGGTTGCAGAACACCGTCTTGAGCACGTCGAGCTTCTCCATCGCCTTGATGTGGGCGTCGGCCAGGTCGTCGACGTGGATGTAGTCGCGGACGTTCGTCCCGTCCTTCGTCGGGTAATCGGTGCCGAACACGGTCAGGCCCGGGCGGACGCCGAGGATCGCCTGCAGGATGACCGGGATCAGGTGCGTCTCGGGGTCGTGGTCCTCGCCGATCGTGCCGTCGGCGGCGCAGCCGCTGGCGTTGAAGTACCGCAGGGCGGCGAACTTGAAGTCCTTCCACCCGCCCTGCAGGTCCTTGAGCACGTGCTCGACCATCAGCTTGCTCCGGCCGTACGGGCTGACCGGCAGCTGCCGCTGGTCCTCGGTGATCGGGATCCGCTCCGGGTCGCCGTACGTCGCGCAGGTGCTGGAAAAGACGAACCGGCTGACGTTCGCCTCCTTCATCGCCTCCAGCACGTTCACCGTCGTGGCGACGTTGTTCTGGTAGTACATCAGCGGCTCATCCACGCTCTCGCCGACGTACGCGTACGCCGCGAAGTGCATGACCGTGTCGATCTTGTGGTCGCGGAGCGCCTTGAGCAGCGTCGGCCGATCGTTCAGGTCGGCGATGACGGCCGGCACCTTCAGGATGTCGACGACCTCGCGGTGCCCGCGGACGGCGTTGTCGTAGATGACCGGGGCGTGCCCGGCCTCCCGCAGCCGCTTTACGGTGTGCGACCCGATGTACCCGGCACCGCCGGCGACCAGCACGTTCATCTTCTTGCTCCTTGTGTCCGGCCTCGCCCCGCCCGGGCCCGCCGGCACGACGATTTCGGCCGGGCGGCCCGACGAAAGCGTCGCCGACGGTGGCTTGAGGTCGTACCGGGTCCCCGGCACCGGGTCAACGTGCCGGGTGCCGACCGGCAAAGTGCCTTAGCGTGCGGGAGGCAGCGACGCCACCGCCGACCGGCTACGGGGCACGGTATTTCTTCGTGGCGAACCGACCCGGACATTGGATAATATGGGACGACCGTTCGGCTCGCGGCTCGGTGTGCCTGTTCGCCCACAGTTTTGGCGGGTGATGGCCATAGGGTCTGACCGACGGCGGCAGGTTTGTTTTCGGGGGCCTCACTCGGTGTCTAACCCGGTGTCGTAAGCCTTGGGCGCACGCCTTTTGCTCGTGAGGCGGGTGGGGGGGCGTGAGCCGACTGAGGATTTTGTGCCCCGAGGCTAAGACGAGGCGGTTGGTAAACGTGGGCGTTGTCGTGCGGCCGCGGGCGGGCGTGTCCCCCGGGTTTCGCGTCCGCCATCCGGAGGCTGATATGTACGCGTGGCATC
>JAQGHJ010000252.1 GCA_028288905.1 Phycisphaerales bacterium
AACCCGCCGGGCGGCATGTGCACCGTCCCGCTGTGGTGGTCGGCGTAGTCGATCACCTCCTTGGCCTCGACGAAGTGCTTCGTCATCAGCGTGCTGTGCCAGTAGGTGGCCCAGCCCTCGTTCATCACCTTCGTCATGCCCTGGGGGGCGAAGTAGTAGCTTTCTTCGCGGACCATGCTCAGGCAGTCGGCCTGCCAGTCGGTCAGCTTCGCGTGCTCGAGCAGGTACTGGAGCACGTCCCGGGTCGGGCGTGCCGGAGTGGCGTGCCGGACCTTGGCCGACTCGTCCCGCTGCCGCTTGGCCTCGGCGGCCAGGGCCTCGGGCGGGTTGATCCACCGGTCCATGTAATCCTTGGCCCGGAACTTCGTCTGGACGGCCTCGCGGCTGTGGTTCGCGTCGTCGGTGCGGGCGGGGGCGTCGGTCGGGCCGCGGCGCATGAACATGCCGTGGGCGTCGATCAGGTGCTCGACGCTCATGCACACGTCGAGCCACCGCTCGACGTCGTCGTGCCCGTGCTTCTCGGCGTGCTTGCGGACGTGGGTGGCGTGGTTCGCCATCTCGTCCATCATCTTGCGGTTCGTCGGGGCGAACCACAGGTTGTTCTTGAAGAAGTCGCAGTGGGCGTAGACGTGGGCGATCACCAGCTTCTGGTCGACGAGCGGGTTGCTTTCCTGCAGGTAGGCGTAGCACGGGTCATTGTTGATCACCATCTCGTAGATGCGGCCGAGCCCGTAGTGGTGCTGCTTGCGGAGCCGCTCGTACTCCATCCCGAACCGCCAGTGCGGGTACCGCTGGGGGAACCCGCCGTACGCGGCGATCTGGTTCATCTGCTCGTAGTCGCACATCTCGAACACGACCGGGTAGAAGTCGAGCCCGTAGGCGGCGGCCCGCTCCCGGATCTGCTTCTTGGCGGCCAGCAGCTCGGCCGGGAACGGGATCTGGGCGTGGGTGGGCATGGGTGGACCCTTCGTCGCTCGGTAGGTCTGGGCTCGGCCCGCGAAATCCTAAGGACGTGCCTTTTTACGGCGTTTGCTGCCGGTGCCCGGCCGTTCCGCGCTGGTAGGCCGGCCAGGTCCGGAGTACGAAACACCTTTCGCTGACTCACCCCCCGGCCGGTAGTGCCACCGTGTTCCAGGCCGGGCGGGCGAGCTCGGCACCAGTTGACGGGCTGAACATTCGGTAGCGGTGGGCCCGGAAGATCTCGGCAACCTGCTCCTCGTTCCCGGGCTGGACCTCGACGATGAGCCGTGGGCGGTATCGGTCGAGCGTGTCGGCCGCGCCCCGCAGAACTGCCGCCTCGTGCCCCTCGACGTCGATCTTGACGAAGTTCGGCGGGGCCGCGAGCCGGGCCACCTCGGCGTCGATGGTGGAAACCGGTACGGCGACCGGCCGGGTCTTCTGCCCGAACAGCTTAGTGACGAACGCGTGGCCTGACTCGAGCGAGCCGGTGGCCCCGCTGACGTCGTCCGCGTAGAAGGTGGCCTCGCCGGCGGCGTCCGACAAGGCACAGTCCCGGACGGCGACGACGTCGGTCAGCCTGTTACGCTCCAAGTTCATCCGGAGCAAGCGGAGGTTGGTCGCATCCGGCTCGAACGCGACGGTTCGGACCACTGGCGGCTGCAGGCCGGCGAAGAACAGCGTCCAGAACCCGACGTTGGCACCCACGTCCCACACGCACCGCGCCGGCTCGGCCGCCAGCAGCCGGCGGACGTACCCGATCTCGGCCGCCTCGGCCGCGGCCAGGTCCGCGATCGCCCACCCGACGTCCCGCCCGCCGTCGAACCAGAACGTGAACGGGCCGTGCGGGTACGGCTTGGACCGCACGCCGCCGTACGCCAGCCGTAGGGCCCCGCGAACCACAGCGCTCCGCCGGAGGTACGCCCGGGCGTGCGGCGGGACCATCGACCGTACCAGCTGACCGATCCGTGGAACCGGCATTCAGTGCCCCTTCCCGAAGAACGTCTTGATCGAGTCGTAGATGTCGTCCTTCGAGTTCACCCGGCTCGTCAGCGTCTTCGGGTGCCCGCGCAGGTGCTCGTGCAGCACGTTGATGAAGTTCCCGCTCCCGTACGCGCTCGCCACCTGGCAGTACCCGAACAGGTTGGCGGCCGGCAGCAGGTGGTCCTTCAGGATCTTGACGCACTCGCGGCTGTCGGCCTCGGAGCTGTTGTCGCCGTCACTGAAGTGGAACAGGTAGATGTTCCACTCCTCCGGGCTGTAGTGGGCGTCGAGCAGCTGCTTGCACGCCTTGTACGCGCTGCTGATCTTCGTCCCGCCGTCCTCCCGCAGGTGGTAGAACGTGTGCTTGTCTACCTCCTTGGCGCTGACGTCGTGGACGATGTACCGGCTCTCGATCCCCTCGTAGTTCTTCCGCAGCCAGGTGTCGATCCAGAAGCTCTCGATCCGCACGAGCTCCTTCTGCTCCTCGCCCATCGACCCGCTGACGTCCATCATGAACACGATGACCGCGTTCGACTGGGGGCTCTTCACCTCCTTCCAACTGCGGTACCGGAGGTCCTTCTTCTGCGGAATGATGACCGGGTTGGCCGGGTCGTACGCACCGGTCATGATCGTCCGCTTCAACGCTTCCTTGAACGACCGCTTGAAGTGCCGGAGCGAGTTGGGGCCGACCGTGCGGATGCCGCTGTACTTGTCCCGCTGGGTCGTTATCCGGTGCTTGCCCTTGGGCTCGATCCGCGGGAGCTTGAGCTCCTCGGCGAGCAGGTCGGCCAGCTCGTCGAGCGTGAGGTCGACCTCCATCAGGTGCCGGCCCGGGTCCTCGCCGCCCTGGCCCTTGCCCTTGGTGCCCTTGCCGACGACGTCCCCCTCCTTGCCGTCGCCCGCCCCGACGCCGCCGGCCGAGTTGTCGCCGTACCGGAACTGCGGCAGGTCGATCGACCGGACCGGGATCGAGATGAGGTGCTTGCCCTCCTTCCCGATCAGCTCCCCCTTGGAGAGGAACTTCCGCAGGTCGTCCCGGATCCGTCCCTTAACGATCTGCCGGAACCGCTGATGGTCTTTCTCGATCTTCAGGACCATGGGAAGACCTAGTTAGCCACGGATGAACACAAATGAACACGGATAAGAGGGGAGCCGGGA
>JAQGHJ010000498.1 GCA_028288905.1 Phycisphaerales bacterium
ACCGCCCGCCGCGGACGCCCGCTTATGCCGAACCTGCCGCTTGCCAAGCCGGACATCACCCAGCGCGAGATCGACGCGGTCGTCGAGGTGCTGCAGTCGGACACGCTCTCGCTCGGGCCGCGGGTACCGGAGTTCGAGGCCCGATGCGCCGCCGTCGCCGGCCGGCGGCACGCGGTCGCCGTCAGCAGCGGTACGGCCGGTCTGCACTGCGTGATGGTCGCCAGCGGCGTCGGGCCGGGACACGAGGTGATCACCACCCCGTTCTCGTTCGTTGCCAGTGCCAACAGCGCGCTGTTCGTCGGGGCGACCCCGGTGTTCGTCGACATCGACCCCAAGACGCTGAACGTCGACGTGTCCCGGATCGAGGCGGCCATCACCCCGCGGACCAAGGCGATCGTCGCCGTCGAGTGCTTCGGCCACCCTGGCGGCATGGTCGAGCTCGAGCAGCTCGCCCAGCGGCACGAGCTGGCCCTGATCGAGGACGCGTGCGAGGGGTTCGGCGGGCACGTCACCACTCCGGCCGGCGACCGGGCGATCGGGTCGTTCGGCCGGGCCGGGGTGTTCGCGTTCTACCCGAACAAGCAGATCACGACCGGCGAGGGCGGGATGATCGTGACGGACGACGACCGGCTCGCCGCCGACTGCCGTAGCCTGCGGAACCAGGGCCGGGACGGGATGGCGTGGCTCGCCCACCAGCGGCTCGGGTACAACTACCGGCTCGACGAGATGAGCGCCGCCCTCGGGGTCGTCCAGTGTGACCGCCTGCCCGAGCTGCTGGAGAGCCGCCGGCGAGTGGCGAACCTGTACGTGGACCGGCTCATGACGAACCGGTACCTGATCCTGCCGACCGTGACCGACGACCAGCACGCCAGTTGGTTCGTGTTCGTCGTCCGGCTGAACGACCTGTTCGAGCCCGGCGACCGGGACGAGGTGATGCGGCTGCTGCGGGCGGACGGCGTCGGGTGCAACAACTACTTCCCCCCGATCCACCTGCAGCCGTACATGGTCGAGAAGTTCGGCTTCAAGCCCGGCGACTTCCCGGTGTGCGAGTACGTGTCGAGCCGGACGCTCGCGCTGCCGTTCTTCACGACGATGACCGCCCGCCAGGTCGGAGAGGCCTGCGATGCGCTGGAGGGGGCGATCGAGACGGTGCTGCTGGCGCGGAAGGGGCGGTTCTGACGGGCGGGGGAACAAGCGACCGCGAAGGCGCGAAGAGCGCGAAGGAAGACGCGAAGGGGGAGGCGGGGACAGGGGGATAAGGGACGAAAAGTTCCCCTCGCGTCCCGACCCTTCCGTCCCCCGTACTCTCTTATCTATTCCTTCGCGTCCGCCTTCGCGCTCTTCGCGCCTTCGCGTCGCGTTCGCCTTCCTGCCGGGGAGACCGCTTTCATGTCCTTACGCGTCGCCATCGTCGGGTGCGGGTTGATCGGGAACAAGCGGTCCAAGTCGATGGCCGGGGCGACGCTGGTCGCGGCCGTTGACGCGGATCTCGCCCGGGCCGAGCAGTTGGCCAAGGCCCACCCCGGCTGCTCGGCCTCGGCCGACTGGCGGGCGGCCGTCGAACGGCCGGACGTGGACGCGGTGGTCGTAGCGACGACGAACGACCAGCTCGCCCCGGTCACGCACGCGGCAGTCAAGGCCGGCAAACATGTGCTCGTCGAGAAGCCGGCGGCCCGGAGCGCTGTCGAGTTGGAGCCGGTCGCCGCCGCCGCCCGGCAGGCGTTCGATGACGTCGGCACCGTCGTCAAGGTCGGGTTCAACCACCGGTTCCACCCCGCTCTTGCCAAGGCCAAGCAGATCATCGATTCCGGAGCGCTCGGCCCGCTCATGTTCCTCCGCGGCCGGTACGGGCACGGCGGGCGCAAGGGCATGGAGACCGAGTGGCGCGGCGACCCGGCCGTCAGCGGCGGCGGCGAGATGCTCGACCAGGGCGTCCACCTGATCGACCTCGCCCGCTGGTACCTCGGCGACTTCCCCCACGTCAGCGGACACGTCGCCCGGTTCTTCTGGGACTGGAAGGTTGACGACAACGGCTTCGCCCTGCTCCGGACCGAGGGCGGGCAGGTCGCCTGGCTCCACGCGACGTGCACCGAGTGGAAGAACCTGTTCTCGCTCGAGATCTACGGCCGGGACGGCAAGCTCGCCGTCGACGGCCTCGGCGGCAGCTACGGCGTCGAACGGCTGGCGTTCTATAAGATGCTCCCGCAGATGGGCCCGCCGGAGACGACCATGTGGGAGTGGCCGTTCCCCGACACGAGCTGGGACGCCGAGTGGGCCCACTTCACCGAATGCGTCAAGGAGCGGAAGCAGCCGATGGGGAACCTCGACGACGCGCTGGCCACGCTCATCGTCATCCGCGAGCTGTACCGGCAGTCGGGGATGACGTTCTGACGGGTGTGAGCCACGGGCCGTCACGACGCGTCCGTCGCGCGGCCTTCTCCCCGTGCCACGGGAGACCCTCGCCGGCCGGGACTACCATCGCGTCGGAATGAGCGTCCGCCGACACAGACCCACACCGCGGCAGGAGTTCGTCGGCCGGGCCGCGCTCTTCACCTTGGGATTGCTCGTCCTCGCGACCGGCATCGGCGTGGGGCGAGTCTGCCTCCGCCTGATGTTCTTCGTCAGCGACCCCGCCGGACGGGTCGGCGGCCGATTCATGTGGCTGCTCGTCTTCGTGGCGGCCTTCCTGGTCCTTGCCGGCGGGTTCGCCGTCGCGTTCGCCTTCCTGCCGTCCGTCGACAAGCGGCCGTACGGCCCGCCACGCGGGTTCGAGGCTCTGTCCAAAACGTTCGACGTGTTCTGGGCGGTCGTCGCATTCGTCTTCCGGCGGCACTGAGGCCACTGGCGATCCGACCCGGTGAAGGCGGGTGGGCTACTCACGTCGACTGCGCGAACACCCCGGCCCCCCCCTACGACGCGCAATGACGTGGTGCCCTCTCCTCTAGGTCCCTGCCGAGGCGCAGGACGGGTATACGGTTTCGTACCCCATATAATCGGCCGGCCGTTACGCTTTGCCTACATGGGTATCAGGCGCTTTCAGCCCACGCCCCGCGAAGAGTTCATTGGCCGGGCCGCGCTCGTCGTCTCCGGACTAGCTGCCGTCGTCACCGGGATTCGGCTGACGTGTTTGCTCGTCAAACTGATGATCGCCGTCGGCGAGTCCGATGCGTCGCCCGCGGCGGAGATCGTGCTGCCGCTCATCATGCCGGCTTTGTTTCTCGTACTAGCCGGGGGAGCGGCCGTCGCGTTCGCCTTTATCCCCACGGTCGACAAAGGATGGGGGCCACCCCGCGGATTCGCCACGTTGTCGAAGGTGCTCGACATGTTCTGGGGGGCCGTGGCCACCGTGTTCGACGCGATGTGACATCGCGGCCCGCCACGCCCTACGCCCACGGGCTGCCCGGCCACCTCACGTCCCGAAAACGTCGCGCTCGTACCCGTGATGCTGAGTGAACCCCGACCTATGGCGATCACCCTCAGCCCCGAGGTCGAACGTCTCCTGGGAACCCGCCTGCAGGGCGGCGACTTCGCGTCCGCCGACAACTTCGTCTTGGCGGCGCTATCGGCCCTCGACTAGCTGGAGCGGGTGACACTAGATGAGGAAACGCTCGATGCCATCGGCGAGGCCGAGCGACAGATCGAAGCCGGACGGTGTACTCCGTGGGAGGAGGTTTGCGAAGGGTTACGCGTCGGGTTCGCGCCTGAGAAGACTCAAGCTTCCTTCCCCTCACTCCCCGAACTCGAACGCGTCCTTCGCCATCACGAGCGGGCGGTTCTGCCCGATGTTCAGCAGCAGCCCGGCCGCCATGTAGCTGGCGAGCAGGCTCGTCCCGCCGTAGCTGACGAACGGGAGCGTGATGCCGGTGACCGGCATCAGGCGCAGGCTGACCATGATGTTGATGAACGTCTGCCCGGCGAACATCGCGACGATGCCGACCGCCACCAGCCGGCCGAACGGGTCGCGGTTGTTCGCCGCGATCTCGACCCCGCTGGCGAACAGCACGACGTACGCGACGAGCACCGCCGTCGCCCCGAGCAGCCCGAACTGCTCGCCGACGAGCGCGAAGATCATGTCGTTGTGGGCCTCGGGGACCATCTGCCCGACCGGGATGTTCCCGAACCCCTTGCCGGCGAACCCGCCGGACCCGAACGCGGTCAGCGCGTGCTCCTGCTGGAACCCGGTCCCCTGCAACGTTCGCTGATCGCGGGTGAACATCGCCTTCACCCGGTCCCGCTGGTACCCCTTCACGACGGCCGGCAGGTGGCGGAAGAACGGCGTGTCCGTCCCCGCCAGGTACGCGAACGGGGCGAGCACGACGGCCGCGACCACGATCGGCAGCAGGTGCCGCAGCCGCGCCCCGGCGCAGAACAGCATCGCGAACAGCACCGGGATGAACACGAGGGCCGTCCCCAGGTCCGGCTGCTTCATGATGCACAGCAGCGGCACCCCGGCCAGCAGGAACGGCGGGACCAGCCCGCGGACGCTCCGGTAGTTCGACCGGAACCGCAGGTACCTCGCCATCACCATGATGAACGCGAGCTTCATCAGTTCGGCCGGCTGGAAGCTCATCGACCCGAAGTAGATCCAGGCCGTCGCCCCGTTCGTCCGCCGGACCCCGGGCAGTCCCATCGCCCCGCCGGCGACCGTGTACAGGATCAGCAGGATGCTGAACCCGTAGAACGCCCACGCGAGCCGCCCCAGCAACTGGTAGTTCACGACCTGGAACAGCGCCAGCCCGACGACGGCGGCGGCCAGGAACTTCGCCTGCTTGCCGACGTCCGCCCGCTGGTCGGCCCAGATGCTGATCAAGCCGATCCCGGTCAACACGAGGATCGCCGCCAGCGCGGGCCAGTTCGTGTAGATCGCCAGCTGCTGCCACGCCCGGCGGACGGCCAGCCCGATCGGCCCCGGCGGCCTCGCCGGCTCGCGCGGGCCGAGCAGGCCTTGGCCGCGGCGGGGGAGAGGTTGGAGCCACTGGATGCGCAGAGCCGCGAATCTACCACGGACTGGGTTCCGGATGTAGGATCGCCGACGCCTGGCACGGCCCGGCGCGGCCCGCGACCGTCACGCCGGTCCGGGGCGCTGGCGCCCGGCCGCCGCCGTTGGGCATTTCGCGCCCTCCGCCCAGCCCCGCCTCGCCCCCGGAAGCGCCCCATGCCGCTCGTTCCCCGCGACCCGGTCCGGTTCAACCGCGCCTGCAACGTCGCGGCGGCCCTCTGGCTGGGAGTGGTGCTGCCCGCCAGCTACCTCGCCCGCCCGACGCTGGGCGACTTCCACGCCTTTTACGCCGCGGCGGTGGCGGTCCGGGGCGGCGAGTGGGACGCCGTCTACCCGGCCCGGCTGGCGGACAAGCCGTACTTCATTTATTGGGCATTCGAGCTGAAGCCGAGGCAGCGGGAGTTGGCGGCCCGGCACGGGTTCGACTACGTCGAGCCGTTCATCCAGCCGCCGTGGACGGCCGTCCTGCTCGCCCCGCTGGCGTGGGTGCCGTACCGGGCGGCGTACGCCGGGTGGGTGGCGGCGTCCGTCGCGTGCGCGTGGGTGGTGGCGGTTGCCGCCGGACGGTCGGCCGCGGCGTGCGCGGGCCGGCCGGTGCGGCTAGCGGGGGCGGTCACGCTGCTTGTCGCCTGCTCCCCGCTGGCATTCCGGATCGTCCGGTCGGGCAACGTGTCGATGATGGCGGGGGCGGCCGTCGCCGCCGCCCTCGCCGGACTGCGGGCCGACCGGGCCGGGCGGGCGGCAGCCGGGCTGGTGGTCGGCGGGGTGCTGAAGTACGCGACCGTCGCCCTGGTGCCACTTGCCGTCGTGCTCGGGCGGTGGCGGGTCCTGGCGGCCGTCGCGGCGGCCGGGCTGGCCGTCCTGGGCCTGTCGCTCGCCGTTGCCGGCCCGGCCGCGTTCGCGGACTTCGACCGCACCGTCGCCGCCACCGCCGGCGACTCGGTCCCGTGGCGGGTGAACCAGTCCGTGTGGGGCTTCCTGCTCCGGGTCACCGGAGCCGCCCCGCTTCCGGCCACCGTGCGGGTGCCCGTCCGGGCCGCACAGTGGGTGCTGCTCGCCGGACTGCTCGCCATCCTCTGGCGGCGGCGGACGGCTATTCGCCGCGGCGGCGCGGAACTGTTTGCCGCCGCCGCCGCCCTGCTCGCCTGGCTGCTCGCGTTCGGGCCCGTCTGCTGGGAGCACTACCTGGCATACCTGCTGCCGCTCTGGGGGTGGCTGGCGTGGGAGGGCCGGCAGTCGGTCGCCCGCGGCGCGGCCGCGGCGGCGGCGATCGGCCTCGTGTTCGTCCCGCTGCCGGTCGTCCTGTGGCTCAGGCTCGACGAGCCGTGGAACTCGAGCGTGCTCGCGTCCCTCGCGCTGACCGGCGGGCTGGCGTGGGTTCGCCTGCTGCGGGGCGACGCCCGGCGCGGACCGGCTGGCGAAGCCCTTAGCGTCACGCCCGCCGCGGGCCGGGAGGATTAGCACGTCCGCGTCGCGCCGTCGTGAGGCCGACCACTCGGCATCGTGCGGGAACAGCTCCCGCCGCCCCGACGTGCACGACCAGCGCCCGGCCCCGGCCGGGTCACGCCTCGCCCCCTCCGCACGCGAGCCAGTCGGCGGACACCGTCCGGCCGCCGGGGCGGGATAGGACCAAGACCTCGTCCCCCTCGCGGGACGCGGGAGACGCCCGGGGGACATATACCGTGACGACGCGGCCCGCGGCGTCCGCCGGCGAGCACCGGACGGCCACCGCGTCCGGTGCCAGGGCGGTCTGCTGCCGCCCGGTCACCCGGGCCGGCACCGCCCGCCCGTCCCGGACCGTCCGCAACAGCCCGCGCCGCGCCGCCAGCGCCGCCAGCGCCGCC
>JAQGHJ010000300.1 GCA_028288905.1 Phycisphaerales bacterium
GCCTCGACCGCGTCGGCCTCGGCCTCGGGCTCGAACGCGTCCGCCGGGCTGCGGGCGTCCGGCGGGCGGACGGCGTCCGGCCGCTCCGGCAGGGCGGCCACGCTGTGCTCGCACATCAGCCGGGCGAACAGGGCCAGCCGCTTGCCGGCGCACTCCAGCGTCGTGTGGACCGGCACCTCCAGGTCGGCCAACAGCGGGCCGCCGACCCGGCGGTGGCGGACCGGCAGCGTTGCCCGCAGCGTCTGGACGCCCCCGAAGCGGCTGTCCTTCTGCCGCCACTTCAGGACCCGGCCGGTGCCGTCGCGGCCGGTGACCGGGAGCGTGACCGCGACGCAGTCGAGCTTGTCGGCCGCGGCCCCGACCTCGCCCCACCACCCGTCGAAGGACTCGACCCGCCGGAACCGCAGCTGGGCCTCCTCGAACGCCCGGCGGTAGCCGGCGTCCTCCCGGCCCAGGGCCCGGTTGCGGCGGACGGCCTTCACCGTCTCCCGGCCCCGGACCGATCCGGCCACCTTGAACAGCCCGGCCAGCACGATCGCCAGGAACGACACGCCGCCGACGAGCGTCCAGCGGCCGCCGAAGAATCCCGCCGCCCCGACAACCGCCGCCAGCAGCGCCGCCGCGTACAGCACGAGCACGGCGTGGCGGGCGCACAGGCCCAGGTCGAGCAGGCGGTGGTGGATGTGCCCGCGCTCGGCGGCGAAGATCGACCGCCGCTGGAGCACCCCGCGGCGGACGAACGTCAGCACGGTGTCGATCAGCGGGACGGCCAACACCAGGGCCGGCAGCAGCAGGCCGCCGGTCGACCCGACCGGGCCGGAGGCGGCGACGCTCAGCCCCGCGACGGTGAAGCCGAGGAACATGCTGCCGCCGTCGCCCATGAACAGCTTGGCCGGCTCGAAGTTGTAGACGAGGAACCCGGCCAACGCCCCGAGCAGCGCCAGGGCGACCACGGCCAGGGCGACGTGCCCGCCGGCGGCGCAGACGAGGGCCAGCGTGCCGCAGGCAACGGCCGCCAGCCCCGCCGCCAACCCGTCGAGCCCGTCGATGAAGTTCACGGCGACCGTAACGGCGACCACCCACAACATCGTCAGCGGCCACGCCCCCCAGCCGAGCTCGAGCGCCAGGCCGCCGGGCAGCTGCAGGCGGTCGATGCGGACGCCGGCCGAGCACAGGGCGGCGGCGGCGGCGAGCAGGGCCAGCAGCTTCCACTGGGACGCGACGGTGAACACGTCGTCGGCCAGCCCGACGAGCAGGACGAATCCGGCCGACGCCAGCAGCGCCGCGACCTGCGAGCCGTCCGGGCCGGCGGGGCCGAACGACGCGGCCAGCAGCAGGGCCGGGATCGCCGCGGCGTACGTGGCGGCGGCGATCGCCATCCCGCCGGTCCGGGGCGTCGGCGTCGCGTGCACCTTCCGGGCGTTCGGCAGATCGACGATGCCGGCGAGCCGGGCGAGCCGGATCGCCAGCGGCGTCAGGGCGAGCGACGCGGCCAACGCCCCGCACCCGGCCAGCAAGTAGTTCAAGCCATCCGTCATGCTTCACCCGCGCCGCGGCGTCGCGGCCCCCTTTGCGGATCATTTCGGAGCCGGTGGCCGGCCCCCGCGGCCCGCCACCCGCCCCGCCGGCCCTCGAGGCCGCCCCGTCTGTCCCGACCGTCCTTCTAACGCGCCGAGCTTCGTTCGATTCCCCGTTCGTCCGGCACCCTTCAATCGAGCGGTTCCAAGAGGTCCGCCGCGACCTCGAGGGCGGCCCCCTGACCGAGGATGGCGACCTCCAGCACGAGCCGCGACTTGTCCTGGTCGCGGACGATCGTCCCGGCGAGCCCCATCAGCGGCCCCGACCGCACCCGGCACCGGCGGCCGGCGACGGCGAACGGGTAGTGTTCGAGCGTCAACCCTGCGTCGACCGCCCGCTCGACGGCCGCCAGCTGCTCGACGAACGCCTCCCGCCGCGGCACGGCGATCACCTGGCAGAGGCGGTTCGTGGTCATCGCCGCGTACCGGACCCCCTCGCCGCCGCAGAAGAAGACGTACCCCGGGAACAGCGGCACCCACACCTTGCGCTTGCGCCCGCCCCAGACCGCCTCGCGGACGGCCAGCGGCAGGTAGTGCGGGACGTCGCGTGCGAGCAGGTCCCAGGCGAACGCCTTCTCGGCCCGGCTCTTCGTGTGCCCCACCCACCAGTCGCCGGCCAACTCCGCCACGCTGGCGATCCCGGGCGGGCGGGCGGGCGGGTTGTCGGTCGCCTTGAGCATGTTCCCCACCGCTCGGGCCGGCTCGGCCCCGGCCCGGCCGCGGGCGGCCCCGCGGGCGGCCCCGCGGGCGTTTGTTCGCGGCGACCACGGCGGGCCGGTCCGGACTCCGTCCCTGTCGGCGCACCGGAGTCCGGGCGACGGGCAGGTGAGGATACCACTGTTTCGGTCCGGCGGTCGGGCGACCGGCGTCGGCGGGCACGTCGACCCGCGCCTGCCGCCGCCACGTCGGCGGCCTGCGCCGGCTGTGCGGCCGCCCCGCCG
>JAQGHJ010000311.1 GCA_028288905.1 Phycisphaerales bacterium
GGACGACGACCCGCAGCGGGACGCCGGCCCGCCCGGGTACGAGGCGGCCGTCAGGGCCTACTTCGACGCGGTGGGCAAGCGGGCCGACGTGGGCAAGAATTGAACCGCCACACCAAGCGCCGCCCGAACGCCGGGCGGTGCGATAAAGGAGCCGCGACCGCTCAGGGAGCGGGGGAGCAAAAGCCGGCCGGCCCTTGCGATCGGGCCGCCTTCTCCTCCGCCGCTCCCTGACGGTCGCGGCTCGTTCGAGGCGGTACGCCGGGCGTCGGTGCGGACGCCCCAGCGCATCAGGCCTTATACGCCTTGACGAAGTCGATGCACTTCGTCACCTCGGCCAGGTTGTCCTCCTGCTTGTACTCGTACTCGATCGAGATGTTCCCGTCGAAGCCCTGCCGCTTCAGCTCGTCCAGCACGTCCTTCACGCCGGACACGCCGGTCCCGTAAGGCACGTCGTGGGCCTTGGTGTTCCCGAACTCGTTCAGGTCCTTCAGGTGGCTGCTGAACACCCGGCCCTCTAGGACCTTCAAGGCGTCGACCGGCTTGACGCCGCTGCGGACCCAGTGCCCTACGTCGGCGCACGCGCCCATCCGCGGGTCGCGGGCCCGGACCTGGTCGAGCACCCACTCCGGGTTCCAGAACATGTACTTCGGGTCGTTCGCCCGCTTCGGGTGATCGTGGATGCACAGCCGGACGTTGAACTCCTTCACGCACGCCTCGATCGCGTCCAGCGCGTCCGGCTGCGGCTCGCTCGTGACGGCCGGGATGTTCATGAACTTGGCGAACTCGAACACCTTCCGCACGTCGGCCGCCTTGTTCGGCAGCCCGACGACGCCGTAGTTCACGGCGATCAGGTCGTGCTCCCGGAGCTTGGCCTTGACCTGCTCGATGACGGCCGGCGGGGACGTGTGCCCGAACGTGACGGCCGGCTGGTCCGCCCGGACCTTCTGGCCCGGGTAGAATTCGATCACCCGCGCGCCGGCCTTGGCGGTCTTCTCGATCGCCTCCAGAACGGTGAACCGGTTGAACGTGTACGCCTGGCACCCCATCGCGAACCCGCTGATCTTGTGCGAGTCGGGGATGTCGATCGGCGGGACCCGGCCGGCACCGGCGAGCAGCTTGCCGGTGTCGATCGCGGCAGCCCGGCGGGCGAACGGCGGCAGTGCGACGCCGGCCGCCAGGGCGGCGGCGGCCGTTAGCAACGAGCGGCGGGACGGCTGGTGGGCGGGGGAAGACGAGCGGGTCGGGTCGGACACGGTGGGGCCTCCGCGGTTTGAAACAGGACAGAGTGGCATGGTCACGTACCAGGCAGATAGCCTAACCCCGCCGGCCCGCGGGGTACAAAGGGATTCGAGCGGCCGGGGCGCGGTCGAGGCGGCGGAAGCCCGGACGAGCCGCGGAGCCCCCGCCCGGCTCGCCGGGGTCGGATTGCCGGGGCACGCACGATCCGCTACACCGACGCGGGCGTACACCTGTACCAGGTACGACCGTCCCGGATGCGGTCGTACCGGTGCGACCTCCGGCCGTTCCCGCCCCAGTTCCCTCCGGAGTTGCACCCATGTCCAACGCGTTCGTCGACCGGCTCGAGGCCCGGGTCTGTTTCGCCACCGGGGTGGTCGTCACGAGCGAACTGCTCGTCGGCTCGGACCAGGCGATCACCGCGCTGACAATCGGGTTCAGCGGGCCGCTGGACCCGGCGTCGGCCCGGGACGTGAAGAACTACTTCTTCGCCGGCAGCCGCGGGGAGGGGCGGCGGGTCCACGACGTCCCGCTGGCGGCCGCGTCGTACGAGGAGGGGGCGACGTCCGTCACGCTGACGACGACCAAGCCGTTCCCAGTCACCCGGTTCAAGCGGCTGAAGGTCGAGCTGCGCGTAGACCGCGCCGGTGGGTTGGCCGGGGCGGACGGGGTCCCGGTCGACGGGGATCGTGACGGGACGGCCGGCGGGGACTCGCTCATCCGGTTCAAGATCAGCCGCGGGACGTCGTTGAAGTACAAGGACGCCGACGGCGACCGGGTGACGCTCCGGGTCCGTGGGGCGGGCGGGCGGCCGATGACGACGCTGATCGGCCAGAACCACAACGTCCACGAGGTGTGGGTGAGCGGGACGAACAACGGGCTCGTCGGGTCGGTCAAGAAGGCGAAGCTCGGGGACGGCATCGCGACCGTCGGGCGGGTCGTGCTCGAGGACGCGTCGAACCACAGCGACCTGACGGGCCTGCCGTTTTCGGTCGGGCAGACCGTGATCGACGGGCAGGCGGGCGTCGACCCGCTCGTGCGGACGCTGTGACCGGGCGGACATCGAGGGTAGGCAACAGGGCGGGTCATGCACGGCGTCGGGCGCGGGGCAGGTTGCCTTGCGACGCCGCGAGCGGCGGAAATGCGACACGTCCGTCGCCCCGTTCACTGGTCGGGTTCCACGGGTCGCGGTACCCCGAGACCCGTTTCGGATGTATGACCTGCACAGGTCTCGGGGTATCGCGACCCTTGGCACCCAGCCGGCCGGACCCGCACTTCGGACCACCCGTCAGTCCGCCTCCCGCCGCGCCGCCTCCGCGCGGGCGGCGTAGCCGGCGGACGCCGCCTTGTCCCCGACGATGTCGAGGGCGCTGGCGAACGCGTCGAGTAGGTCGGGCACCTTCCGGGCCCCGCCGTTCGCCGCCGCCCGTTGGGCCGCGACGGCTCGCTCCACCTCTTCGACCGCGTCCGCCCGCTGGCCCAGGTGCAGCAGGGCGACGGCGTGGTCCACCCGCACGCCCGGGGCGGCCGGCCCGGCGGCGGGCTATCTGGCGGCGGCCGTTGGCGGGTCGGCTTGGGCGTCGGCCCGTTCGGCCGCACGGACCGCCTCGGCGAACAGCCGCTCGGCGGACGTCATCCGGCCCTGGCCGGCCACCGACGCGGCCAGCCGCGACAGGCCCT
>JAQGHJ010000361.1 GCA_028288905.1 Phycisphaerales bacterium
GCAGATGGACTACGAGGACGCCGTCCTGGCGGAACTGGACGTCGTAGTCGCCAGCCCGCACGGGTCGCTGAAGCAGGACGAAAAAAAGGCCACCGATCGGCTCGTGCGGGCGATCGAGAACCGGTACACCACGCTGGTCGGCCACCCGACGGGCCGGCTGATCGACCGCCGCGCCGGGCTGCCGATCAAGCTCGACCGCATCATCGCGGCCGCGAAGGAGACCGGAACGGCATTGGAGATCAACGCCGGCTACCCGCGGCTGGACCTGAACGACGTGATGGCCAAGGCCGCCGGGGAGGCGGGCGTCATGTTGTCGATCAATACGGACGCCCACTCGGTGGACGGGCTGGGCGGGATGCCGTACGGCGTCGGCGTCGCCCGGCGGGCATGGCTGGGTCCACGGCAGGTGATCAACTGCCTGACGGCGAAGCAATTGCAGAAGTTCATCGCGGCCAAGCGGAGTGGGTGAGCAGGCGGGCGCGCAGGGGCCGGAAGCCGGTCGGGCGAAGGTTCCTTCGGATTGTCCCTCAACGGCCGAGCCATTAGATTGCTACACGTCCTAGGGGTCTGGAGCGGTCGGGGCGATCGAAGTCCGATCGGCCGGCCGACGCTCTGACGCGATCGTCATTGAAGTGGTTGTTTGCCTCGGACCGGCATCCGCGACGGCCGCCGCATCACTGCGCCGTGCCGGCGGGACTTTTTGTAAGGCCGCTCCAGGACACAAGGGGATTCGGACATGCTGAGGTATCGCAGTCGGGTTCAATTTCGCTCCGCCGCCGCCGTGTCAGCGCTATTCGCCGCCGCGGCTGTAGGCGTGGCGGGGCCCCTACCGGCGACCCGGCCGGCGGCGGGGTTGAAACCGGCCGCCACCACTGCCCCTACCCCGGCCGTTGCGGCGGGGCGGCCCGCCACGAAACCGGCCGGGGAACTCACGCGGCGGACGGTAGAAGAACTCGCCCGCCGCGGGGCGGATGCGATCGCGCTCGGGGACATCAAGGCCGCCCGCGACTGCTTCGTTGACGCCGTACAACTGGACCCGCGACACCGTCGCTCCCTCGAGTCGCTCGGGTACTGCTACCTGAAGCTGAACGACGTGGCCCGGGCCACAAAGTCGATGGAGGCGGCACAGGCGGTCCCCGCCACCGCGCCGGCGGCAGCGCCGGTCATTGCCACGTCATCCGGGCGGTCGCTGGCGGTGAACCTGGCGTACGTCCTGCTCCGCAACCGGAACGCGATGCGCGGCGCCAAGTACATCAAGGACTACCTGGCGAGCCAGTCCGCCGCGCCACCGGACGAGGACGTGCTGGACGCGCTGGCCGTCTGCCTGGCCCAGGCGCCGGACGAGGCGAAGGTGAACCGGCTGTACGACGAGTGCGTGAAGTTTTACGAACAAGCGAACGCCCGCCTTGAGGCGACCCGGCCGAACGAGAAGCGGTGGGGCGTCGACTGGATCCCCAAATCGGAATGGGTCGAGAAGGACAAGGAAAACAAGCGGGTCAGGACCGAACTCGACGACAAGGCCAAGCAGATGTCCGCCGCCCGGGCAATCTTGGCTGATAAGCAATCGCTGTACGCTGCCGTCACGTCGAACAAGCCGACCCGGCCCCGCACCCCTGTCGCCCAGGTCGAGGCGCAGTTGCGGACCGCGAAGCAAAAAGTGGACGCCCTACAGGACGAGATGACGGAACTGACCTCGAAGATCGCCCGCCCGGCGTTTCCGAAGCTGTTCGAGCCGATGCCGATGGAGGAGTTGCCGGCCGTCGCGTCGGCCGCGCCGGGGACGCCGACACCCGAGGCGCCGGTCGCGGCGGTACCGCCAGTAGCCGTGGCTGTCGTGCCGCCCTCGCTCGTACGTCCCGCGGACGCGTTCACGCCTCCGCCGAGCCCTGCAGACGTCGCCCCGCCGGTGCCGGCCGCGGTCGAGCCGCCGACCCCACGGCGACGGGCGGTGTTCACGACCGCTTGCGGCTTCGCCGTCGCCCCCGACCTGGTCGTCACGTCGGCCGCCAGCGTGGAGGGCGCGAGCAAGGTGTCCGCCCAGCCGGCGGACTCGGAGCCGCTGGACGCGGAGGTCGTCCGGGCCGACGGGGCCTTGGCCCTGATCCGGCTCAAGGGCAAGCGGATGCGGTACGTCGGGCTCGGCGACGCCGCCTTCCCCGGCGGCGCGGTGCAGTGCGTCAGTTACCCGACGCCGGCGCTGTTCGACCCGTCGTCCGAGGCGATCGCCGGCACCGCTACGCCGGCCAAGGACGCGTGGAGCGTCGCGCTGGCGAAGCACCCGCGGCTGGCGGGGGCTCCCATCCTGTTCGGCGGGCGGGTGGTCGGCGTGTCGGTGGGAGGGCGGGAAGACCCGTCTAGCCGACTCCCGGCGGCCACGCTCGCCGACCTTCGCAAGCTGATCGGTACGGATGCACCAGCGACTCTCGCACAAGGGAACGACCCCAAAGCGGCGGTCTGCCTCGTCAGTTCCTTGCGAGAAAAGTAACCCTCGCGGCTTCGACGGGGACAGCTCGGTCGGAAGCGTTGGTCTGTGCTCCCGCCGTGCAATGTTGCAGCCTACGGTGGATTACAACGAGTTAGCTTGGCGATGAGGTGAGAGTTAGTTTCGTGAAAGTGGATCGGGATTAAAGTATGATCGCCTCGGGGACCGAGTCCGAGCGCCATTCTGCCGCGACGCCCCATCGCCCCGCCGACCGATCACGGGAGGATCCGACGTGACGCCAAACGACGTCCAATCTTTGTTCCTCGAACGGCTCGGTGTGAGCCTAGGGGACGAGATGACTGATTATCTGATCCGCCGGTTTCAGGAGGGCGGGGCGGCGGCAGTCCCGGCCTCGGCCCGGGAGGTGGTCGATCCCGGCTTCGACCCGATCCGCCGTTTCGCCGAATTGGCTAACGCCTTGGGGCACGGCGCGGTGGTGCCGGCCGTCGTGCACGAGCCCGAGGTTCACTGACCCCGTCCCGGGTGCGGCTCCCCACCGCGGTGCGACCGCCCTCTACCCCTTGCTCCTCGCCCGGCACCTTCACTAACGGAAACATACCGCCCACTCCGCCCGTTCGCGCCCCGTGGAAGGCGGGTCGATGCGGGTGCGGCTGCGGCCAGCCCGTCATCGCATGATCATCACGTCTCACGCCTACGCCCGCGCGGGCCTGATCGGCAATCCGTCGGACGGGTACTACGGGAAGACGATCTCGTTCGTCATCCGCAACTTCAAGGCGACCGTCTGCCTCTGGGAAAGCCCCCACTTCGAGATCGTCCCGACCCAGGGCGATCTCGCCCGGTTCGGCAGCGTCGGCGAGTTCGTCCGCGACGTGAAGCTGCACGGGTACTACGGCGGCATCCGGCTCATTAAAGCGTCGGTCAAGAAGTTCCACGAGTACTGCGGCAAGCAAAACATCGACCTCGACAAGCGGTCGTTCACCGTCAGCGTCGAGACCGACATCCCCCGGCTCGTCGGCATGAGCGGCAGCAGCGCGATCATCACCGCCATGTTCAAGGCGATGATGAAGTTCTACGGCGTCGACATCCCCAAGCATTACTTACCCACGCTCGTCCTCGCCGCCGAGCGGGAGGAGCTGGCGATCAACGCCGGGCTCCAGGACCGGGTGATCCAGGTGTACGAGGGGATCGTGTACATGGACTTCGAGCGGCAGCACCTCGAACAGCACGGGTACGGGATGTACGAGGAGCTGCGGCCGAAGAAGATGCCGCCGCTGTACGTCGCGTACGACGTCGAGCGGGCCGAGGTGAGCGACATCCCGCACAAGAACCTCCGCCAACTGTTCGAGAAGGGCGACCCGACCGTGGTCGGGGCGATGCAGACGTACCGCGAGATCACCGACCGGGCCCGCGTCGCGCTGATGGCTGGCGACTGGGGCACGCTCGGCCGGGCGATGGACGAAAACTTCGACCTCCGCAAGACGTTCATGCCGATCGCCCCGGAGAACCAGCGCATGATCGACGTCGCCCGGGCCACCGGGGCGAGCGCCAAGTTCACCGGCAGCGGCGGGGCGATCTGCGGGCTGTACAAGGACGGCAAGCAGTACCAACAGCTCGTCGACGCCCTGGCAAGCATCCGGTGCAACGTGATCCGGCCGATCATCTTCGAAACCCATGCGTGAAGCCCACCAGGGAGGCACGGAGGCCAGTTTGTAGTTCTGGGCGACCCGGGCTAGTTGTGTTCGTCCTGCTGGACAGGGTTTTCCTGTTCAGACTCGAACTGGATTCGTGAGTTGGGGATCGGTTTGACCTCCGCGTCTCCGCGTCTCCGCGTCTCCGCGTCTCCGTGGTGATCCCCGCATGAATGTCACGAAAGCCGTCATCCCCGCCGCCGGGTTCGGCACCCGCATGCTGCCCGCTGCCAAGGCCGTCCCGAAGGAACTGCTGCCGGTGCTGGACAAGCCGACGATCCAGTACGTGGTTGAGGAGGCCGCCGCGGCCGGGATCGACGACGTGCTGCTCGTCACCAGCCGGGAGAAGAAGGCCGTCGAGGACCACTTCGACCGCATCCCCGAGTTGGAGGCGAGGCTGGCGGCCAGCGGGAAGCCGGCCCTGCTCGCGTCGGTCGCCGCGCTGGCCGAGCGGGTGAAGGTCCACGCCGTCCGCCAGGCCGAGCAGAAGGGGCTGGGCGACGCGGTGTACCAGGCAAAGCGGCACGTCGGCAGCGCGCCGTTCGTCTGCATGCTCGGGGACACAATCTTCAGCACCACGGGCGGTGCCGAATCGCCGACCACCGCCCTCGTCGCTGCGTACGAGAAGTACGGTACGTCCGTCATTGCGCTTGAGGAAGTGCCGGCCGAGAAGGTGAGCCGGTACGGCATCGTCGGCGGGGCGATGGTCGAGGACGGCGTGATCAAGCTCGACCGGCTCGTCGAGAAGCCTACTCCCGAGGCCGCCCCGAGCCGGCTGGCCGTCGCCGCCCGCTACCTCTTAACCCCGGCGATCTTCGCCTGCCTGGAGGAGACGAAGCCGGGCAAGGGCGGGGAAATCCAACTGACCGACGCGCTCCAACTGTTACTCGCCCGCGAACCAATCCACGGCGTCGTGGTGAAGGCCCGCCGGCACGACATCGGGAACCCGGTCGACTGGCTCAAGACGAACCTGCTGTACGCGTCCCGCGATCCCGTGATGTGGAAGGCGATCGAGCCGATGGTGCGGGAGCTACTGGGGTGAGGTGGCCACAGGACGGTCGAGCGCCGCTGGCTCTCCTGGCAGCTTTCCCCCCACTCGCGCGGCCGTTCGCTCGCCATAATACGCCGGGCCCCCGTCGACTCCCCACGGATGTCATCCTGAGCGGAGCGAAGGACCCCTCGTCCACCGCGCGTCCATGCACCGCACTGCGAGGCCCGTGGACTGCGAATTTGTGGCCACATGTCAGTGCTCGCCGCGCAGGCCACCCATTCCCATTCCACGCTCGCCGGACCGCTGATCCGGCCGCGCGGTGGACGAGGGGTCCTTCGCTCCGCTCAGGATGACATCCGTGGGAGAGCGGGCGTGGGGAAGCGGGCAGTACAGACCGGACCGGACAGCCCACCTAGCCGCTGATCGGCCCACCACCAAAACCCCGTTCCCGACCTTGTGTCCTGCCGCCGCCCGCTCCCCTCACCGCTCCCGCCCCAGCGCGTGCCAGAACCGCTTGCCGTACGGCTCGGCCGCGAACGATCGGTAGCCGGGGACGGACGGCGGGGGATGGCCTTCCCGCTGGAGGGCGACGACCACGTCCGGGTCCGGCATGCCGCGGCGGCGGACGGCGTCCAGCGGGCGGACCATGCGGTTCAGGTAGATCGACAGGTCCGGCGGCATCGGCTTGTTGCCCGGGTCGGCGTACGCGACGGTGGCCACGGGGTCGGCGGCGAGGATCCGCTCGGCGATCGGCCGCATCTCGCTCCGCCCGGCCGGGGCGTCGGCGTACGCCCACAGCAGCAGGGCGTTCGTGCCCAGCACGACGACCGCCGACGCGGCCAGCGCGGCTCCGGGCCGGCCGCGGCGGGCCAGGGCGAACATCCCCGCCGAAACAACCACGGCGGCCGCCAGCGCCGCGCCGCCCGCGGCCGGCGGGTACCAAGCTCCGCCGCCGACCCGGCGGAGCACCTTCGGCACCATCCCCGCGATCGGCAGCGCGACGCCCATCGCGGCGACGACCGCC
>JAQGHJ010000423.1 GCA_028288905.1 Phycisphaerales bacterium
CCAACGGCTACGGGAGCGGGCCGAACAGCTACTACGTCGGGACCAGCAACGGCCGGACGGGCGGCATTCCGATCCCGACGGACATCACCGGCACCGTCGAAATCTACGTCGAGGCCCGCCGGTACGACGCCACCCAGGCAATTGACACGCAGGGGGTGAGCGGATTGGTAGAAAACCAGTTTGCGTTGATGGATTCACGGGCCGCCGCCCCGGACGCCAACGCCCGCCATTTCGTCAATTTGTGGGACGTCGCCGTCGAGCCCCCGCACTGGGGGACGCCCAGTTACCCGCCGGCCAACCGGGGGTTCGCCGTCACGACGCCCTTTGCATTGGTTAAGTGGGATTTCCAGCACTGAGGCCGGCGCACGAAAAGGCCCGACAGGTCGTCACAGCGGCTTGCGGGGGAACATGCCACGGACGGGAACCCTGTCGGGCCGTGGGGAGAGGATATCGAGCTAAGTCAGCCTAAGACAGCGGCGGGTCGGGTAAATCGGAACCCGCCGAGAAGCACGCTTAACGGTGACACGTCGAAGCCGGTAGGTTTCCCGGCATGATTCTGGTGGTGGACGATCATCCCGACGTGTGCAGGGCGATGCAAATGCTTCTATGCGTCGCCGGCTGGGACGCCCGATGCGTGCCAGACGGTGCCACCGCCCTGGCCGTCATCTCGGCAACCCCTCCCCAGTGCGTGGTGCTGGACGACCACATGCCCGACACGACGGGGTTGGACGTGCTGCGGGTGATGAGCGCCGGGCTTATCCGAGTCCCCGTCATCATGTTCTCGTCGCACACGGACCCCGACCGGCAGGACGAGGCGAAGCGACTGGGGGCCGTAGATTGGCTCCCGAAAACGGAGGTCGCCCGCCTCGTGGCACGGGTGGCCGAAGTGGTGGGGCACCGACCCAACTGACGCCAGCGGGAGAAGCCTACCAAAAACCTAACTTGGTCGGTACGCTCGCCCGGCATGGACCTTTCGACCCTGACCTCAGAGCAGCGGCAGGAACTACTACAGGCCGTTTACGAACGGTCCGAGTGGTTCGGCAAGTTGCGGGAGCGAATGGCCGCCCAGCACTGGCCGGACGTCGATCCGTTTTACGCCGTCGTCGGAGCCGCCCACGCCGCCGGCCAGCGGGTTGTCGAGACGATCAAAGCGGCCGAGCAAGAGGCGTGGGCGAGGGCGGCGGCGGGCTCGGCCTACGACCGGCTCTATGCCAAGCTGGGCCGTGACCCCAAGGGGCGGGTGAGGTGAGGGGGGCGGATCAACGCCCCGCCTTCCGATTCCGTGCCCACCGGCGGGCCTGCTCCCGCCGTCGCTCGACAGCTAGGGGCCGGGGGCCGTGTACCCGTGACCGCTTGGACGGGAACCGCACGGTTTCACTCACCGCTATCGTGATGTACTGGCCGCAACGTTCACGACCGGACGGGCTGGTGCCAAGCGTCTAGCAGACTCAGCTTTTGAGGGTGACGTTCACGGCATTGCAGTGGGAGTGGCCAGCTTCTCCGATTCATTTGCCTTGGTCGTGAAGTTCCAAAGCAGGTCTTGGTCGGCTCTCAGACGGAGGCTGATGAGCAGCTTCGTAGGCGACACACGATTGTGCGGCTGGCCGTAGTCGCTCAGTACCCGCTCCAAATGGTCTAGATGCGTGGGTGTCACGTTCACAGGTGAAGCCACCAGATTTTGCCGGTTGTCCATCTCGACAGGGACGTATTCGACCAGCGGCGAACGCCAGCCCAGAAATAGGGCACTGAGCATCAACCCGAGCAATCCGATTTTGACCGAGAAACGCAAGCCTCGTGACATGCTCAAATGGTACGTAGCAGCTTCCGGGGTGTCAGCGGCCTCGTGCCTCAGCGTCCAGCCTTTCGGTTGCGTGCCCACTGGCGGGACTGCTCCCGCCGCCGCTCAAGAGCCACTGGACGCCCGACTGCTGAGGTAGGTGCGACCCATCGACTTGCTTCATTTGGGAGTAAAGAACAAAAAACTTGGGTGTAAAAAAGGCCCGTTTCTGAGTCAGAAACGGGCCTTCCTGCGTTTTTGGATGAATACAGGGGGTTTTACACCCAACCCCCAGTCTAGCGCTCTAACCAAGCTGAGCTACGCCCCGGGCGTCCAACGCTGCGGGTGAACCGACGCGTCGAAGAGGTAAAGTAACACTGTCCGTCGTTGGGGTCAATCGGAGGCGACTCACGCCCGTGTCACTCGGTCGACGTCTGAGGGTTGGTCTGACGGCGCATAGGTGTGGAATGACCGTCGACGGTGAGATGGAAGTATCGACGGGCTCCCGCCGGCACCCGATGGTCAAGCATGTGCCGCTAGCCGCTCCTCGAGGGCTTTCTTGGATTGCAGACCTACCAGACGATCGACCAGCCGGCCGTTCTTGAAGATCAGCATCGTTGGGATGGCGTCGATGCGGAACTGGCCGGTGGTTCGGGGGTTGTCGTCGGTGTTCAGTTTGGCGACGGCGTAGCGGCCGGCGGCGCCGGCGGCTAACTGTTCCATGATCGGGGCGATCATTCGGCAGGGGCCGCACCAAGGTGCCCAGCAGTCGAGCAGGACGGGCGTCGGGCCGGCGCCGAGGACGTCGCGGGCGAACGTCGCGTCCGTCACCTCGAGCGGGTGCCCGCCCGTCGGCCCGGGCGGCCCGCCGGCGGCGGTTGGGGCGGGGACTGTAAGCCGGGTGCGGCAACGGCCGCAGACGGGTTGCCGGTCGGCGGCCGCCCGCTCGTCCACCCGGTTCTTCGCGCCGCAGTTCGGGCACTCGACGATCACCATCCGCGCCTCCGCCTCAGTTCGTGCCGCTCCCACACCGCCGGTCTCGGCGGGCGGGCGGGCCGCCTCGTCAGGCAGACGGTAGACCGTCGGGTGTCACGTCGTCCACCCCAGGGAAGTCTTACCAGCGCTGGCGAGGCGTTACCGGCCGGCGGCGGCCGCGTCGAGCGCGGCCGGGGTGACGAAGCACGTGCCGGCGGCGGGGGCCTTGTCGATGACCTTCAGGTCGGCCAGTTGCCGGACCAGTTCCTCCCACCGGGCAAGCGTCATGCTGCCGACGCCGTTCGCCTTCGCGTCGTCGGTCAGGATGAGCGGCTTCTGCACCTCCGCCGACTCGGCGAGCGTCGCGGCGTCGACGCCGGGGTTCAGCGCCCGCATGGCGGCGTTCGCGGGGGCCGGGTCGGCGAGGTAGGCGTCCCACCCGGCCTTACACGCCTGCGTCACGTCCCGGACCCGGGCCGGGTCCTTGAGCAGCAGTTCGCCGCGGGTGACGAGGACGGTCGTGTACGGGTTGTACCCGGCCTCCTTGACGAGGAACGTCTTCGGCTCAACCCCGGCCCGCTTGGCGGCCAGCGGCTCGCTCGTGACGAAGCACTGCTGGGCGAACGTCTCGTCCTTCAGGAACACGCTGACGTCCCCGCCGGGCGACGGGACGACCTTCACCTTGTCGAACCCGTACTGCCGCTCCAGCAGTTGGGCGTACGGCAGCCCCTTCTGCATGGCGACCGTACCGTTCGCCTTGAACACGTCGCCGATCCCCTTGAACCCGCGGCTCGCCCGGGTCATCAGCCCCTGCGGGCAGTCCTGGTAGACGGCGAGCAGGGCGACGACGTCGTTCCCGTTCGAGCGGGCGACCACGACCTCGTCGGCCGACACGACGGCGAAGTCGGCCCGCCCGGCCCCGACCATCTGCACCGTCGGCGTGCCGACGCCGCCCGGGGTGACGGTGACGTCGAGCCCTCGGGCGGCGAACGCACCGCCCGGCAGGCCGGCCGCGTAGAACCCACCGAACTGGGCCTCGGGCTTCCAGTTCAGCTGGAGCGTGGCGGTGCGGGCCGCTTGCGTCGTTGCGGTGCCACCGTCCTTCTTCCTACACCCGGTGGGGAGGGCGATCGCGGCGAGGAGGAGCAACAGGGAGAGGGGGATTCGGCGCATGGCGGGAGCGTACCGCCGGACGGGCTCCGACGGCAGAGGACGGTTGCGGGCGTTCGGTCTCACCACGAAGGCACGAAGAGCACGAAGGTCCCGTAGAAGAGCAAGAAGCGGGAGCGCAGGGCGTCCCACTCGCCTTCTGAATTCTTCGTGCTCGCGTGGTCAGACCGAATGTCGAGGCGATTCGGGGCTGATACCTCGCCGTTCAAGCGATCAGGTCCCGCACCACGTTCCCGGCGACGTCCGTCAGCCGGTAGTCGCGGCCAGCGTGGCGGTAAGTGAGCCGCTCGTGGTCCATTCCCATCAGGTGCAGGATCGTCGCGTGGAAGTCGTGGACGTGGACTTGGCGGTCTGCCACGGAGATGCCGTAGTCGTCACTCGATCCGTACGCCGTTCCGGGCTTGATCCCGCCGCCGGCCATCCAGCTGCTGAACGCGTTCGGGTGGTGCTCGCGGCCCTTGTGGTCCTTCGTGTCGACCTGCGGCGTGCGGCCGAACTCCGTCGTCCAAACGACGAGCGTGTCGTCGAGCAACCCCCGACCCTTGAGGTCCTGCAGCAGCCCTGCGATCGCGCCGTCCACGTTCCGGGCGAGCGGAACGTGGGCGGCCATGTCCGAGTGCGAGTCCCAGTTGTTGCTCGCCCCGGTGTCGATCAGCTCGACGAACCGGACGCCCCGCTCGACCAGCCGGCGGGCGACGAGGCATTGCCAGGCGAACCCCTTCGTGCTGCCCCGCTCCAGCCCGTACAGGTCGAGCGTCGCGTCGGTCTCGGCGGTCAGGTCGAACGCGTCCGGGGCCTGCTGTTGCATGCCGGCGGCCGTCTCGAACGACCGGATGCGGGCGGCGAGGTTGGCGTCGGCCCCGCCGGCCCGGGCCAGGTGCCCGCGGTTCAGGCTCGCGAGCATCGACAGCTCCATCGCCTGGAGGTCGCCGGACGGCAGCCGTCGCTTCATGTTCGGGATCGGGTCCGGGCCGGGCACGACCCGGGTGCCCTGGTGGCAGGCGGGCAGGAAGTCGCTCGCCCACACCTGCCCGCCAGCGTACGGCAACTGCGGGGCGATCACGACGAAGCTCGGCAGGTTCCGGTTCAGTGTGCCGAGCCCGTAACTGACCCACGACCCGATGCTCGGCCGGGCGAACGTGACCGACCCGGTATGCACGCCGAGCGTCGCCTCGAAGTGGTTGCCGTGGTCGCCCTTCAGCGAGTTGATGACGCACAGGTCGTCGGCACATGCCGCGACTTTCGGGAACAGGTCGCTGACCATCAGCCCGCTCTTGCCGCGGGGCT
>JAQGHJ010000430.1 GCA_028288905.1 Phycisphaerales bacterium
GAAGCGTTCCCACATCGGACGATCCCCCGGCAATTCTTCGCGATGTCCTTCGGACCTTCGGGATGAACGGGAAACGAAAGGGCCCGTGCCTACGGCACGGGCCCTTCGATGCCTAAATTTTGACGGATCTTGAAGCCACCAACATTCAGGGTAGCAAGGCATCGCGAAAGGCGTCCCGCGGAAAGTAACGACCACACCCGGCCGGCGAGTTTGGGGCCTCGACCACCCACACACGGCCCCGGTTGACCTTTAATCGATCCTGAAGGGCCGCCACGAGTCGGTTGAGCTGCTCCATCTGCCGAGGCGACGGGGAGGACCGGTCCAGGTCCCCGGCGACGCGGATGCTCACGCAATCCGGGTCGACCCGGTCGAGCCCCGTCGGTCGTCCGGCCGGCTGTTGTGCTTCCCAGCGCGACCCGATCTGGATCGCGCCGTCCTCCGCTCCGTCGCCGCTACCGATGACGAAGTGATCGGCCGAGGCGGACGCGTCTGCCTCGGCCCTTCCTGATCCGTCGCTCCGGACGCCCGGTTGACCGGCGTGGTGAACGTACACGTACCGCCATCGGCCGGTCCGAACAGGGACGCGGGTGTCGAACAGAGTGTCCGCTTGTGGGGAGGCGGACCCATCCACGGCCATCAGCGCCCGGCCGGCTTCCGCCGACAGGGGGGCGGGCCGGAGGGCGACGAGCAAAGCCCCGGTGACGGTCATCACTCCGACCAACCCCCCGAAGACGGCCACCCGCCTCGACCGGCTCGTGCCCGCCACCGCGGGCTTCGACGCGGCAAGACGCATGGCCGACGGTGCCGCGGCGGTCTTGGACGCCCGAGCCGAGCGGGTGCCCCCGCTCGGCGAGGTGCCAGCCGGCCGGTTCGCGGCGGGCGCGAACCGGGTGGCGACCGCCCGGCTACTCCCGCCCTCGGTCGCCCCGCCCTGACGCGCCATCCGGTTGCCGGCCCTCGCTGTGATCGTCGCACTCATCGGATGCCTCCCTTGCTTTGAACCGGCTACCGGACCAACACGCGCACGCGACGATCGAATTGGCAGGTGCCAATGGGCCGTTCGGCAAGCTGACGTTCACCCGCTTCGCAACGCGAGCTACAGCCCGTTCGCTGACGCGCGTCGTCGCTCCTTAAGGATCGGCTGCCGCTCGAAACGGGTTGTGAAAATGGCCGTCTGGAAGGCTGTTACTGCGGATTGCTTCGGTTCTCGGACGTGGACAGGAGCGTGGAGAACCCGTGCGTAAGTCCCCGGAGGACGAGGGGTCGAATTAAGCCGTTCGAAACGAGCGTTAAGAGCCTGTTCGCGGTGAATTGAACAGCTGGCTGCTTTACAGCGTCGCAGCCAGGAGCTTTATCGGACGCCTTTTACGGCCAATATCCGCGCCCTCGCCACTCAACTGACAAGTTCGGTTGGCCGACACGACGCGCGCGGGATCAGCTACCGTCGAATCTGGCGGGGCTTTGAGACGATTATCGGACGCTTTCGACACGCCTCACGCGAGGCCTCTTTGCGGACATCGAACACGGGCTCCCATCATCACCTTCGACAAAAACCTGCAACCCACAAGCAGTTCGAATGGCCCTGAGCGAGGCGTAAAATGGATGTGGCCAGGAAGACGAGACTCCGCATCCCGTTCCGGAGCGTCCATATCTCCAGCAGCCGAATGGCGATGCGATACTTTTGCCCCAGCGGCGGCAGCCGCTCTAAAGCACGGCACGCAATATAGGACCAAGCTGGTACCCCAAGTCGGCTAAGCTTTCGGCGCGTTCGGCGTTCCTAGCGGATCGCGGAGCATCGTCATGACGCTCGACTGGGCCTTGGGGTGGCAAAACCTTCTCTACATCGTGCCGTTCGCGGTCGCGCTGCTGTACATGCTCGTGTACGCGGCGAGCGGCATTACCTTCGGCGACGCTAACGCGGATGCCGGTGCGGGCCACGACTTGGGTGGAGACGCCCATGCTCACGCCGGGGCACCGCATACTGAATGGGATGCCGACCCGTCGGCCGACGCCTCGGACGGGGATGCCGGCCACGGCGACGCCGAAGCCGACCCGCACGACGCCGACCCGGGCGAGGCGGGCAACCACGACGTCGGCGGCTCGCCGCTGCGGGCAGCCCTCTCGTGGCTCGGCGTCGGGCGGGTGCCGTTCAGCATCCTGTTGATGGTCCTCATGCTCTCGTGGGGCGCGGCCGGGTTCCTGGTGAACCAGCTGGCGCGCCCTAACTTCCCCATCGATTGGCACGTGCTGGCCGCCTCAGTCCCGGTCGCCGGGCTGACCGCCCTGCTCGCGACCAGGACCGTCGTCCGGACGATCGACCGGTGGATCCCGCTCGACGAGACGACCGCCCGCCGCCGGCACGACCTGCTCGGGCTCGCCGGGACCGCGATGTACAACGTCGACGAGCGCTTCGGCATGCTCAGCGTTCGCGACGACCGCGGGGAGCTGTACCAGGTGCCGTGCCGCCTCGCCCCGGGGCACGCCCCGGTGCCGAAGAACGGCCGGGCCGTGCTCGTCGCCTTCAACGCCAAGGACAACCTGTACCAAGTGGTCCCGGAAGGAGCGTTGGACGGCCTGGGTGCCGTCCGGCCGGCGTGACCGCGCGAAGCGTCAGGCGGACCTCTTGAGAATCGAACGGGCCATTGTCGCGAGGAAACGGCTTGTCGCCCGTGTTTCTTTGCGGCCGACTCGCTGTTTCCGTTGGACGGATATTGATTATGAGTCCACGAGAGTACGGTGATTTGTTGGGCGAGATGCTGCGCTCGACCCACCAACCGAGTTTGAGGAAGCCGTACCTTGAGATGTTGAACACGTCGCTCGACGTGTACGAAGTCGCGAGACTGGAGGGTAAGTACCTACACGGCTTAGCCGACGGACGCGATGTCAGGGACGCGATCTTCTCAACGCTCTTCGAGTGGCGCGAGCACCTGGACCAGGCTGAAATTCAGATGGCAGCCCGCCGGGTGGAGCGCGTCTGCCACGCCTGCGCCGGAACGCTGAACCGAACGAGCCGCTCGGAAACGGCGTTCTTGTTGGCGTGGACGCTCGGGGCTGAGTGGTACTTCCGCGACCCGGGCGTCTACTGCCGGGACAAGGCTTGGGCATACGCCCTCACGAACCTGGTGACGATGTCGTCCGACGAGACGCGAACTCTGAAGACCCTGTTCGGGCTGGGCCGCGGATCCACCGCCTGGGAGCAGAAGTCTTCGTCGCCCGACGCCGACCGAGTGCGCTCCGACGTCGGGCTGTCTAGGCCCAAGTTCGACAGTCACGTGGCGGGCTCGGCGGAGGTGCTTTTCGCATCAGTTGCAACGATGCCTGCGGATGTGCTTGCCCGCGCCTAGTCAGGCGACCAGAAGACTCGTCGCGCCCGGACCGAATTCGGGTACAGCGTTCGGCGCTTACCTCCGGATGCCGGCTCGCGGGGATCGGGAAGATCCGCACCGCCATGCTAAATGTGAATCCAAGTGGTTGAGCTTTGGGGCGGGCCGATGCCCGCCCCACCATCGGGGCGAGCCACCGGCCGCCCCGGATCGAGGACCCTATGCCGCTCATGCTTTTGATCGTCGTCGGCGCCGCCCTAACGGTGCTGCCGTGGCTCCCGCTCCACGACGTCCAGCTGCCCGTGCCGACCAAGGTGTTCATGACGGTCGCCGGCACGGCGCTGCTGATCGTCGGCGTCGTCTGCCTGCTCATCACCCGGCTGTACCGCAAGGCGTCGGCGAACATGGCGTTCGTCCGCACCGGGATGGGCGGGGCCCGCGTGATCCGCGACGGCGGCACGCTCGTGATCCCGGTCGTCCACCAGGTCGTGCCGGTGTCGCTGGAGACGATGCGGCTGAACGTCGAGCGCCGCGGGCCGCACGCGCTGATCACGAAGGACAACCTCCGCGTCGACCTGTCGGCCGAGTTCTACATCAAGGTCCAGCCGGACGCGGACAACATCCTGCAGGCCGCCCGCTCGCTCGGCAGCCGGAACGTGCAGGCCGAGGCCGTCAGTGACCTGGTGCAGGAGAAGCTGGTCAGCGCGCTGCGGACCGTGGCGGCGACGAAGGAACTCGTCGAGCTGCACAGCAAGCGGGACGAGTTCGCGTCGGCCGTCCAGGAGATCGTCCAGCACGACCTGGCGAGCAACGGGCTGACGCTCGAGGCGGTCACGATCTCTTCGCTCGACCAGACCGACTCGTCCGCCCTGCAGGAGCGGAACGTGTTCGACGCCCAGGGGCTGCGGAAGATCGCTGAGATTACCCAGAAGGCCCGGATCGAGCGGAACGAGATCGAGCGGGAGAGCGAGCGGCAGGTGGCCGAGAAGGACGTGTCGACCCGCAAGAAGGTCCTGGAGCTGCAGCGGGACCAGGCCGAGTACGAGGCCGAGCAGCGGATGAAGGTGGCGAACGTGAACGCCGCCCGCCAGCGGGAGGTGGCCGAGTTCAAGATCACCCAAGACGAGGCGATCGCCAAGCGGGACATCGAGAAGCTCCGAACGGTCGAGACGAGCGAGGTCGAGCGGCGGCTGGCGGTCGAGCAGGCGGAGATCGCCAAGCGGGTGACGCTGATCGCGCGGATGAAGGAGCAGGAGACGGCCGACATCCTGAAGAAACAGGCGGTCGAGGTGGCCGAGCGGAGCAAGCAGGTCGCGGTCGCGGAGAAGGAGCGGGAGCGGGCGACGGCGATCGGGCAGATGCTCGCCGCCGAGGCCGAGAGCGAGCGGGAGAAGCAGAAGATCATCACCGTCACCGTCACGAGCGAGGCCGAGCGGGAGGCGGCCAAGAAGCTGATCGCGGCCCAGCAGACGATCAGCGAGAGCAAGATCCGCGAGGAGACGAACGCGGACGTGCTGGCGTACATGGCGGTGAAGGAGGCCGAGGCCCAGAAACAGGCGGCCGAGCTGCAGTACGAGGCGAAGCTGCGGGTGGCCGACGCCGACGCCCAGGCCGCGACGAAGCGGGCCGAGGGCGACCGGGCCGGCAAGATGGTCGACGTGACGGTCGAGCGGGAGCGGGTGAACGTCGAGCAGGCGAAGGTCGAGGTCGAGCGGCTGAGCCTGAGCAACAAGCA
>JAQGHJ010000440.1 GCA_028288905.1 Phycisphaerales bacterium
GGTCCGGCCGACCTGCCGGAGCTGCCGGTCGCCGTCCGGCAGCAGGACGACCGCCTCGCGGCCGAGCGCGTCGGCGGCGTGCCGGACGGTGGACGCCGCGATCTGCTCCGTCGTCCGGGCCGCCGCCAGCTCGCGGCTCAGGGCGAGCAGCGTCTGGGTCCGCCGCTCCCGATCCCGGGCGGCGTCGGCCTGCTGGCGGACGCGGGCGGTCAGCGTGCTGATCGTCAGCGCGGTCGCCAGCATCACCCCGAACGTCACGACGTACTGCTGGTCGGAGACGGCCAGCGTCAGGTACGGGGGGACGAAGCAGGCGTCGAACGCGGCGACCGCCAGCACGGACGCCGCCACCGCCGCCCCGCGGCCGTGCCGGGCGGCCACCCACAGCACCCCGAGCAGGTAGACCATCAACACGTTCGCGCCGGCCAGCCGGTCGCGGAGCACGTGGTGGTAGAGCGGGAATGCGACGGCCGTCACGGCGGCGACCACGCCGACCGCCCAGGCGTAACCCCGCCACCGGCCGGGCCGGGGGCCGCGGCCGGCCGGGTCGTCGTCGGCCGAGTCCTCCTCAGACGCTTCGCCGCGGATCACGTGGACGTCGATCTCCCCGCTGCCGCGGATCAGGTCGTCGACGAGCGACCCGAACAGCGCGTCCCGCCACCGCGACCGCTGCGGCTTGCCGACGACGACCTTGGTCACGTTCTGGCTCCTGGCGTACCGGACGACCTCCTCGGCCGCGTCCTCGCCCCGAAGGGTGACGACCTGCCCGCCGAGCCGTTCGGCCAGACGGAGCGTCCGCTCGACCCGGCGGCGGTCCCGGTCGCCCCGGCGCAGGGCGGCCGGGGTTTCGACGTACGCCGCCGCCCACGGGGCCCGCAGCCCGGCCGCCAGCCGCTTCGCCGACCGGACAAGCCGGGGCGACAGCGGGCTCGGGCCGACGCACACGAGGATCCGGTCCGCCGCCGCCCACGTCGCCCGGACGGCGTGGTCCCGGCGGTAGTCCCGCATCTGGGCGTCCACCCGCGCCGCCGTCGCCCGCAGGGCCAGCTCGCGCAGGGCCAGCAGGTTCCCGCGGTTGAAGAAGTGTTTAGCTGCCCGCTCGGCCTGCTCGCGGCGGTACACCTTGCCCTCGGCGAACCGCTCGAGCAGCTCCTCCGGACTGATGTCGACCAGCTCGACCTCGTCCGCCCCTTCGAGCACGGCGTCCGGCAGCGTCTCCCGGACCCGCACGCCGGTCACCCGCTCGACCACGTCATTCACGCTCTCGAGGTGCTGGACGTTCAGCGTGGCGTACACGTCGACGCCCGCGTCGAGCAGCTCGGCCACGTCCTGCCACCGCTTCTCGTGCCGGAGCCCGGGGGCGTTGGCGTGGGCCAGCTCGTCCACGCAGCAGACGGCCGGCCGGCGGGCCAGGGCGGCGTCGAGGTCGAACTCCTTGAGGGCCGCCCCTCGGTACTCAACGACCTTGTACGGCAGCAGGTCGAGCCCCAGGAGCAGGGCCTCGGTGTCCGGGCGGATGTGGGGCTCGGCGTACCCGACAAGCACGGCCAGCCCCTCGGCCGCCCGGCGGCGGGCCTCCTCCAGCATGGCGTACGTCTTGCCGACGCCGGCCGACATCCCGAAGAACACCTTGAGCCTGCCGCGGCCGCGCTTCGCCTCCTGCCGCTGCACGTCGGCCAGGAGCGCGTCGGGGTCGGGGCGGTCGTTCGTCGTCATGGGCGAGGGTCCGGCGGAGTTAGCGGGCGACGTCCGGCCACCGCGAGCCGACGGGGGACGAGGTCTCGGCGGCGTTCGCGGCGGGCGGACCGCGGCCGTCGAGGGCGAGGTTCAGCAGCAGCACGTTCACCCGCGGCTCGCCGAGGACGCCGAACGTCCGCGGCTCGGTGAACCGGTCGACCAGCCGGGCCACCTCGTCGGCCGGGCGGCGGCGGGCCCGGGCCACCCGGTCGACCTGGAACCGGGCAGCGGCCGGGCTGACGTGCGGGTCGAGCCCGCTCGCCGACGCGGTCACGAGGTCGACAGGGACCGGGGCAACGTTGCCCGGATCCGCCGCCCGCAGGGCCGCGACCCGGGCCCGCACGGCGTCGGCGAGCGCCGGGTTGGTCGGGCCGAGGTTCGACCCGGACCCGGCCGACGCGTTGTACGCGACCGGGGCGGTGGCGCTCGGCCGGGGCCAGAAGTACTTCGGGTCGCTGAACGGCTGGCCGATCAGGGCGGACCCGAGCGGCCGGCCGCCGGGTTCCGCCCGGATCAGGCTCCCGCGCGCCTCGCGGGGGAACGCGACGGCGGCGACGGCGGTCACCGCCGCAGGGTAGATCACCCCGGTCAGCACGGTCAGCAGGACGAACATAACGATTGCGGGACGGACGTAGGCGCGCACGGCGGGCTCCTGGTTCGGATGGGATCGGGGTTGGGGTCGAAGGTCGGGTCGGGATTCAGGTCAGGTGCAGGGCGACCAGGGCGAGGTCGATCAGCTTGATTCCGGCGAACGGAACGAGCAGCCCGCCGAGGCCGTAAATCAGCAGGTTCCGCCGAAGCAGGTCGGCGGCCGGGACGGGGCGGTACTTCACCCCCCGCAGGGCGAGCGGGATCAGGGCGACGATGACCAGCGCGTTGAAGACGACCGCCGACAGGATCGCGCTCGACGGCGTCGCCAGCCGCATCACGTTCAGCTTGTCGAGCACCGGGTAGGTGCCGGCGAAGGCGGCCGGGATGATGGCGAAGTACTTGCTCACGTCGTTGGCGATGCTGAACGTGGTCAGGGCCCCGCGGGTCATGAGCAGCTGCTTGCCGGTCTCGACGACCTCGATCAGCTTCGTCGGGTTGCTGTCGAGGTCGACCATGTTGCCGGCCTCCTTGGCGGCCTGGGTGCCGGTGTTCATGGCGACGGCCACGTCCGCCTGGGCCAGGGCCGGGGCGTCGTTCGTCCCGTCCCCGGTCATGGCGACGAGCCGGCCGCCGGCCTGGTACTCGCGGATCAGCTTCAGCTTCGCCTCGGGCGTGGCTTGGGCGAGGAAGTCGTCGACCCCGGCCTCGGCGGCGATGGCGGCGGCGGTCAGGGGGTTGTCGCCGGTGATCATCACCGTCTTGATCCCCATCCGCCGCATGGCCGCGAACCGCTCCTTCATCCCGCCCTTGACGATGTCCTTCAGCTCGATGACGCCGAGCACGTCCCGGCCGGCGGCGACGACCAGGGGGGTGCCGCCCTGCCGGCTGATCCCGTCCACGATCGCCCGCGTCCCGGGCGGGAATTGCCCGCCGGCCGCCGTCACGTACGCCTCGACCGCGTCGGCCGCCCCCTTCCGAATCCGGCGGTGCGGTGGCAGGACCCTCGTGCCGTTGCCGGCGGCACCGGCGGCGTCCCCAGCGTCCCCGTCCAAGTCCACACCGCTCATCCGGGTCTGGGCAGTGAAAGGGACGAACCGGGCGTTCAGGTCCGACACCCGCCGCTCCCGGATGCCGTACCGCTCCTTGGCCAGCACGACGACGCTCCGGCCCTCCGGCGTCTCGTCCGCCAGCGACGCGAGTTGGGCGGCGTCGGCAACCTCCCGCTCGTCCCGCCCGTCGGCCGGGTGGAACGCGACCGCCTGGCGGTTCCCGAGCGTGATCGTGCCGGTCTTGTCCAGCAGCAGCACGTCGACGTCCCCGGCCGCCTCGACGGCCCGGCCGCTCACGGCGATCACGTTCTGCTGGATCATCCGGTCCATCCCGGCGATCCCGATCGCCGACAGCAACCCGCCGATCGTCGTCGGGATCAGGCACACCAGCAGGGCGGCCAGGACGGTGACCGTCACCGGGGCCGCCGCGGCCGACCCGGGCAGGTTTGCCGCCCGGGCCGCGTCGGCCCCGTACCGGCTGAACGGCAGCAGCGTGACCGTCGCCAGCAGGAACACGATCGTCAGGGCGGCCAGCAGGATGTTCAGGGCGATCTCGTTCGGCGTCTTCTGCCGCTTCGCCCCCTCGACCATCGCGATCATCCGGTCGAGGAACGTCTCGCCCGGGTTCGCGCCGACCCGGACGACGAGCCAGTCGGACAGGACGCGGGTCCCGCCGGTGACGGAAGACCGGTCCCCGCCGGACTCGCGGATGACCGGCGCCGACTCGCCGGTGATGGCCGACTCGTCGACCGACGCCGCCCCCTCGATCACTTCGCCGTCGACGGGGACATCGTCGCCGGCGGCGACGAGCACCACGTCCCCCTTCCTGAGCGAGGCGGCCGATACGACCTCGTGGGACGCGTCGTGCCGGGGTCGGGCCGTCCCGCCGCCGGCGGCGATCAGCCGCTTGGCCGGCGTGTCCCGCCGGGACCGCCGGAGCGTGTCGGCCTGCGCCTTGCCCCGGCCCTCGGCCATCGCCTCGGCGAAGTTCGCGAACAGGACCGTGAACCAGAGCCAGACGGCCACCCCGACGATGAACCCCCTGGAGATGCCGGGCTCCCCGACGAACACCAGGACGGTCGTCAGGGCGGACCCGACGAACACGACAAACATGACCGGGTTGCGGACCTGGTGCCGGGGGTCGAGCTTGACGAGCGCGTCGACCGCGGCCCGCCGGACGATCGGCGGGTCGAACAGCTTTCGGGACTTCGCGTGGGTGGACATGGGTTCTCGTTCTGTGTTGAGCCGGGGTCACCGTAGGGCCGGCGGTGCCGGCCCTACGGGTCGGCGTGGGAGGGGCAACGGGCGCGAGACGACGGGCCGGCGGCCGGCACCGCCGGCCTGACGGGGGCCGGGCCGGGTGCACGCCGGGGCGGTCGCGGGGTCACTTCATCAGGTGCTCGACGACCGGCCCGAGAGCCAGGGCGGGGATGAACGTCAGCGCCCCGACCAGCAGGACAGTCCCGACCAGCAGCCCGACGAACAGCGGGGTGTGGGTCGGCAGGGTGCCGGGGCTCGGCGGGACGTGCTTCTTCGCCGCCATCGACCCGGCGATCGCCAGCACCGGCACGATCAGCCAGTACCGGCTGACGAGCATCAGGACGGCCCCGGCGACGTTGTAGAGGACGTTGTTGGTCCCGAGCCCGGCGAAGGCCGACCCGTTGTTGTTCCCGGCGCTGCTCGCCCAGTACAGGACTTGGCTGAACCCGTGCGGCCCCGGGTTGGTCACCGCCCCGCGGCCGGCGGCGGTGCAGACCGCGACGGCCGCCCCGAGCAGGACGACGGCCGGCGGGACGAGGATGACGAGCGACGCCATCTTCATCTCGAACGCCTCGATCTTCTTCCCGAGGTACTCCGGCGTCCGCCCGACCATCAGGCCGGCGACGAACACCGCGATGACCGCGAACACCAGCATCCCGTACAGCCCGGACCCGACCCCGCCGAAAACGACCTCGCCGAGCTGGATCAGCCACATCGGGACGAGGCCCCCGAGCGGGGTGAACGAGTCGTGCATCGCGTTGACCGAGCCGTTCGAGGCGGCCGACGTGGCGGCGGCCCAGAGGCCGGAGTTCACGACGCCGAACCGGACCTCCTTGCCCTCGGTGTTGCCGCCGGACTGGAGGTCCGACGCCGCCTGGTCCACGCCGACGACCGCGGCGACGCCGGGGTTGCCGGCCTGCTCGGCCGCCACGGTGGCGACCGCGAGCGGGACGAAGATCAACGTCATCGCCGCCAGCACCGCCCACCCCTGGCGGGTGTCCTTCACCATCCGCCCGAACGTGTAGCACAGGGCGGCGGGGATGAGCAGGATCGACAGCAGCTGCAGGAAGTTGGACAGCGGGTTCGGGTTCTCGAACGGGTGGGCCGAGTTGACGCCGAAGAACCCGCCGCCGTTCGTCCCGAGCTGCTTGATCGCGACCTGCGACGCGGCCGGGCCGACGGCGATGACCTGCTCGGTCACCGGCTTGCCGTCGGCGTCGACGGCCGGCTGGACGAGCGGGACCGTCTCGTACGCCCCGAACGTCTGGACCACGCCCTGCGACACGAGCGCGACCGCCAGCACGAGCGACAGCGGCAGCAGGACGTAGAGCGTCCCGCGGGTCAGGTCGACCCAGAAGTTGCCGATCGTGGCCGCCGACCGGCGGGCGAGCCCGCGGGTCAGGGCGACGAGGACGGCCATGCCGGTGGCGGCCGAGACGAAGTTCTGGACCGTCAGCCCGAGCATCTGGGTCAGGTAGCTCAGGGACGACTCGCCCGAGTAGCTCTGCCAGTTCGTGTTGGTGGCGAAGCTGGCGGCGGTGTTGAACGACAGGTCCGGCGCGACGGCCGCTTGCCCCTGCGGGTTGAGCGGCAACAGGTGCTGGACCCGCTGCAGGCCGTACACGGCCAGCACGCCGAGGAGGTTGAACAGCAACAGGCCGGCGGCGTAGGGCCGCCAGCCGGTCTCCCCCGCCGGGCGGACGCCGGCCAGCCGGTAGAACAGCCGCTCGACCGGGCCGAGCACCCGGTCGAGCCCGGGCAGCGGCTCGCCCTCGTAAACGCGAGCCATGAACGCCCCGAGCGGCCGGACCAGCGCCAACAGCACGAGGACGAACAGGCCGATCTGAATGGTTCCGTTGGTGGTCATAGTGTTTGCGCGAGGCGCCCGAGGCACCCGCGGACGCTCACGAGAACTTCTCCGGTTTGAGCAGGGCGACGACTAGGTAAGCGAACAGCAGGACGGCGGCGGCACCGCCGGTGAGGTAGAGCCAGTTCATCGGCCGGCCCCCCGATCCCCGGCGAGGGAGGCGGAGAGCCGGACGAGCCCGGCGGAGGCGAGGAAGAACAGCGACGCGGCCGAGAGGTATGCGAGGTCCATAGGGGCTCCTTTCGAGCACACCCAATGGTTACGCCAAACCGCCTCAAGACGGTGTCAAAGTCGTGGGCACCGGCATCAAGAAGGCATCAGGGACACACCCGTGACCCCGACTGCCGAGGAGCAGGTCCGACGGCCGCGGCCACCCGAAGCCCGGTCGTTCACGGGCGCGGGGGTCAACGAGGCGGGGAGGTCGACCGTGCCTGCTTGCTGCTGGCCGGCGGTTCCGACCGACCGCTCGACGGTCACGGTTGCTGTCGTGAGGGGGCCGCTGCTCAAGGCGTGCCGGCTGGCACCCGAACCGCTGGTGCTCCGGGCGTGCGCCCGGGAGGTGCCGGGGGCGGCGCGACCCGCCGTGCCGCTGCCCCGCCTGCGCGTCCGACCTCCGGGCGAGCCCCGGCCGGTGCCCGGAGTGCGGGGCGTAACCGAAGGGGGCGAGCACGTGAGGCGACTTGGGCTCTGGCTGTTCCACGCGTCCGCGCTGCTG
>JAQGHJ010000448.1 GCA_028288905.1 Phycisphaerales bacterium
CGACCGCCCCCAGCCGGCTGGCGTCAGTTCGGACGACGCGGGCAGACGCCGGACAACCGACGCTCCAGGACGACGAGAGCCGCCTCGACCAGCCCCTCGGGCGAGTCCTCGTTGGCGACGGCGGCAATCAGGGCGGCGTCGGTCAGGTCGGCCACGTCGGGGTGGGCGTCGAGGACGTCCTGTTCGGCGTTCCGGCGGCTGGCGTACGCGGACTCGTCGGTGTCGGCGACGGCGGACGGGGAAAGCATTACGATCGTCACGGCAAGCTCCTACGTGGCTTGTCCAGGGGCCGGGGCGTGAATCAGACGCCGCCGGCCCCACTTGTCGGCCCGGGACCCATCGTCCCAGGCAAGGCCGCCGCGGACCCGTTAGGGCCCTGGGTGGCGAAGGCGGCTAGGCGACCAACCGGCTGATCTTCCCGCCCGGCATAAACCGGCGTGCCTCCCGCTTGTCCCACGCGATGTCGAGCTGGACGGGCCGCGGGGCCGGGACCGGGCGGCCGGCTTCATCCCGCACCACCCGCACCCGCCGCCGGGCCTCGTCGAGCCGGACCAGCGCGGTCGACGTGCCGCCGGCGACGACGACCCGGACGAACCCGGTGACGGTCCGGTTGACGAACACCGTCTGGCCGGTGCGGAACGGGGTGGACTCGATGCCGCGGACGATCGTTGCGGTGTGCCAGTTCATTCGGTGAATCCTGTCGCGTGACTGCCACATAGTAAATCATATGATTTAGTCAGTCAAGATCAAATCACTTGATTTATTCTGGCAGGCGGGGCCTGTCGGCGGTTAGGCTCCCGTTTGTACGCCTACACCACGCGATTTAGAGTGACGGCATGGGCATCAGACTGAAGGACGGCGAGATCCGGCGGCGGCGGGAGGCGGCCCCGCTCGGGCAGGCGGAGGCGGCCGCGCGTGCGGGGTTCGGCAGCGCACAGCACTGGTCGAACGTCGAGCGGGGGACCCGCAGCACCGCCCCGACGGTCGAGACGCTGCTACGGGTGGCCCGCGCCCTCGGTTGCACGGTCGAGGACCTTGTGGAGTTGGTCGACACGCCGGACCAGAAGCGCGCGGGAAAGGCGGCCGCAGTGAGGTCGGAGGAGGCCGGCAAGGGGAAGCCGAAGGGGGCGACGAAGTGAACGACCCCGCGCCGGCCCTCCCGTACCGGACGCCGCCCGACCGGCCGCCGGGGGCCGAGCGCGCGCTCCGGGCCGCAGCCGCCTGCAACGGCGTGTGGGGCGTCTTCTGCTTGGTCGTCGTCGCCTCGACGCGGTTCATCGGCGGTACGTCCCCCCTCCGGGTGGAGGTCATGATGGCCGCGGCCGGCGTGGCCGTCGGGCTGGCGGGGCTCGCGATGCACCGACGCCGGGCCCGGTGGTTCGCCGTCGTCGCGGCCGTGCCGAACCTCGTCGTGTTCCCGGTCGGGTCGGCCCTCGCGATCGCGACGGTCGTCATCCTCCTGCACCCGCGCGTCGCCGCCCTGTTCGCCCGGCCCGCCTCGGGCAGGGAACAGGCGTCCGCGGGCTCGGGAACGGAGGGCGGGACATGAACGACGGGAACCGGCTCGTCGGGGCGTGGTTGTCGCGGGCGATCACGGTGCCGGCCCTGGTAGTCGGCGTAGTCCTTGTTGACGCCGGCGTCAAAGGCCTCGCGCTGGCAATGCCGGGGAAGTGGCCGATCTGGTGCGTGATGGCCGCGGGCGGCGTCCTGGTCGTCGTCATGGCGTGGCGGGCGGACGGGCGGGCGGCATCCGAGATCGCGCGGCAGGCGGCGGCACGGCGGGAGCGGCAGCCCCGCGGGTTCGCGGTGGTCGGGCCGGGCGAGGGCCCCAGGCCGACGGCGGGTGCGATGGAGAAGGGCACCAACGAGGACAGGAAGACGTGAGCGACCCGCCACCCCTCGACTACGCCCCGCCCGAACCGCCGGGGCCCGGCAGCCGGTTCGTCCGGTGGGCGTTGACCCACGCGGGGGCGAGTTACGTCGCGTTCGGCTGCGTCGTCGCCCGGCACGTCTGGGACGACTTCGCCGGGCCCCCGGGGGTTGGGAACCCCGGGTCAGTATTGGTCCAGGCCGCGCTGGTTTGGGCGACCGCGCCGGTGTCGGTCCCGCTCGCCCTGATCGTGTCCGTCGCGTCCGCCGCCCGCGGGGGGATGCTGCCCCCGCTCGGGATCGGCGTGTTGGCCGCGATTTACGCGGCGTCGCTCGTGCTGATCGCGTGGGCGTGGAAGCGGCGTGCGCGGGGGCCGGGGTCGGGGGCGGAGCGGACGACCGCCGCCGACGGGAGGGAGCCGTGAGCGACCGACTGCTGAGGGTGATCTACCGGACCAGTACGGCGGTGATCGTCGCGAACGGCGGGTTCTGCCTCGTCGCGCTGGTCCGCGGGTGGGCGTGCCGGCCCCCGTGGTGGGCGTCCGTCCTCCTGCTCGCCGCGTGCGCCGCGACCATCACGATCGCGGTCCGGCCGGGGCTGTGGGAGCGGGCCCGGGGGCGGCGGAAGGCGGCTGCACCGGAGGTCGAGCAGTGACCCAAGGGCCCCTACGAAGTGTCCTCCGCCTGCTGCGGTCCCCCGCCTGGGCCGGGGCGGCCCGCTGGGGCAACGGCCGGCGGTCCCGGATGTCCGTCCTCAGCGTGGCGGCGGTCGCGCTGTTCGTCGCGGCCGGGGGGCTCGGGCTCGCCCTGAAGGCGGCGGGCCAGCCGGCCGCGGCCGACACGGCGGTGTGGGTGGTTTTCGGGCTGGGCGGGCTCGTGTTCGTCGCGGCCGCGCTGGACGACCGGCGGGACCGACGGCTGGGGAGGAGTCGGTACGGCCGCGGGGGCGGGCGGCGGGCCTGATCGGGAATCACCCGGGTGGGTCTGAACGCCTACGGACCGCTTGATGGCTCCGGCGGCGGCGGGGGCGGTTGGGTGTCGGTCGCGAACTGGGCCGAGCCGCCGGGCAGCAGGAGCGGGTCGTATTCCGTTCCGGTCGACGCTGCCGGCCCGTCGGGCCGATCTGCCCCGGCTGTCCCGGGAGTGGCCGAGTTCGCCTCCGGCGACGCCATGCCTTGGGCGACGATCCGACGCAGGTTTTCCTCGTCGAACGCGACGCACCCGCCCGCCTGCTGGAGCTTGCTGATCGCCTCTATGAACCGCGCCTTCGCCTCGGCGACGGCGGCGACGCGACGGGAATCGGCGTCGGATCGGATTGCGTCCGCCTCGGCCTGAGTCTTCGCCGCCGCGGCCCGCGCCTGGGCGGCGTCGGCGGCCAGCCGGTCCCGCTCGATCTTCGCTAAGCGGTCGTTCCGCTTGTGAAGGTTCGCCCTGGCACTCGCCTCCGCCGCTTCGGCGACCTTCTTCTGCGCCTCGGCACTGGCGGCGGACGCGGCCGCATCGACCTTCTTGAGTTCGGCCTCTTTGATCCGGCGGAGGTCGGCGATCCACGGCCCGCCGAACAGCGAGGCGACGGCGTGGGCGGTCGTGGCCGTCGCCGCGGCCGCCGCCCGGGCCGTGGCCGCCGGTCCGCTCACGGCCCGTCCGAGGTACTTCAGCACCGTCCCGAGGATGGGCCACGTCATGCCTGCACCCCCTCAACGATTAACACCCCGGTTTCGTCGGGAGTGAAGTCGAGGCCGAGGCCGCCGGCAGCCGCCTGGATATCGCTCAGCGCGTCGAACACCGCTTGGATCATCTCTACGCTCGCGCCGCCAGGGTCGATGTACACTTCGAGCGGAACGGGGCCCGGGTACGAGCCGCCGACAGCCACGGCGGCCGCTACGGCCCACGTCGGTTCAGACCCCGTCCAAAGCGGGCCGAGTAGTGAGTTCGGAACAGAAACCGCGTTCTTGGTTTCACCGTGAAGCCGGAGCCGGTCGTAGTCTCGCCACGCTTG